>NZ_JAAKGQ010000021.1:0-60144 GCF_011043515.1 Sphingobacterium sp. SGL-16
GGGATAAAAATTAAAAAAGGAAATCTTGTTGCCAAGACCGCCTTATAGGTAGATGTTAAATTATGCTTAATTTTCAGGATAGGCTGAGAAATTAACTTCAGCCAAGTTCATAAACGCGTGACCTGTTAGCGAATTTTTAAAATAAAGTCTTACATATTTAGTCGCTAATGGATTTGCCAATGAATAATCCACCATAGCGCCACTAGCACGATTACTATTTGAAAAGAATTCATGAGTTACCCAATTTACTCCATCGACACTTGTTTGAATATCAAAATCCTTATATACGTTGGGCGTAGTATTATTACGATTCTGTAAACTAAAACTAGTAATCAAATGAGATTTGGGAAATTGAAATGCTCCCAATGTGGATAATCAGTAGATCCGTCATAAGGAGTGTGCCAATACGTACCTGGAACACCATCAATTAGCCCAGGTCCTCCAATACCATCTCCAATGACATTAGAAGATACATTTACAATCCAATCCGATTTAAGTGCTGCAGTATTAAAATGTATAAAAGGAGTTCCACTAACTGTCGTATATCTAGATTCGGTTCTTTCGTCTTCAATACCAGCTGTATAATATTCAATATTTGTTGGCTCGGATGGCAAACCCAAAATCAATAAGGTATCTGTATATAAATCCGATTCTTTAATGCGTGTAATTTCCTGCCCCCCACTCTATATTTAACCACAACTTTGTCCGAACGTAAAGAACGATTTGTCCAACTCAATAATGCTCCTCCGTAATACTGTTTGGCAGTCAATGTTTCACTAATCACCAAATAAGGAACAGGTGAAGGCTTAATACTAGCTGTAAATTCATACGAATTGTGATCAAACACTTTATCATTGATCTTAACTTTAAAATTATAAATATGATTTTCATCCTCAATTTCATCCAGAACAAAAGTATCAACGGTATCAACTCCAGAATTAAATTGCTTCACTACATCTTTTCCATCATAGTTATAAGAAATCGTATAAGTATACTCCCGCATCAACAGTTTGGTAAAAGAAAATCTAGCTTTTCCGCGCACACCTTCTGCAACCATATTTTCTCCAATGATATTTACTTCATAATCTTTGGGACTTACAAAAATACTATGCGTTTTACTAGAAGATTCATCCTTCCCGAAATAAGTAATATCCACTTTATATTCTTCCATATCTTCGGATTGGAATATAATATCAGGATTAAAATCTGTTACAGTAATTTCATTTACAAAATCAGCCTTAGTAATAACCACTTTGGCAGAAGTCACATTTTTGGAAACCTCTGGCCAAGTTATCCTAATTTTACGATTTAATTCTCCTTCTACAATTACATTTTCAGGTCTAGCAATGATTCTAGGTGAGCCATCATCTTCAAACATCGGAGTCTTGTCCAAAAGAATTAATTCTTCTTTCGAACATGACATAAGCATTCCCGATATAAATAGTACACTATATAATAAGCGAATACATTTCATAATTAAAATCTTATTTGGTTAGGTTATTTTTTAACATTAATAAACTCACTCTCAAAAGTATTTAACACTTTAGCTCCTTTGAGATTCCATCCTGGTTCAGGAGTAATTCTTAACCAATAGAAAATCATCGTAACATAATCTTGGCTAGTTATCAAGATATTATTTAAATCATCTGCATTACACTTTGTAGATATTAACGATACATCAGATTTGGAAATACTATTTGTTGTAAATCTTAATATTGGTTTATCAGCAATATCATTTTCGAAAGAATTATTTATAACATTATCTAATTTATAAGAACCTATTTGAGCTGAAAATAATGGATCATCATTATTAATTTCATTTATATAACATGCTAATCTAGATGCATCCCTATTATCTATTGCTTTATTGTATATTCTCAAATCTGCAAATTGTAAATCATCTTTTGCTAACGCACTACCATTATGTCCCTTTCTAACACCAATAAATAATGGCGCTGAGGTAGTAAATGTACCATTAACAGATCCAGTCGTGGTAATTGTAGCGGTATTTGCTGTTGTACCATCATTAAATAGAGTTAATTGAACTGTCTTTTCTGCTGTTTTTTTCAGTGAGAATGCAATATGATGCCATTTAAAATCGTTAATATCAGCACCAAAATTGTACTCGTATTTCACATCATCATCAAAAGTTATATAAAAAATCAGCTTATTATTCGCTGTAGCAATCCCCCAACCTTTACCTGATCCGCTATGATTCTCTCTAGAAGTTTTTCCTATCACAAACGCTTGACTTGTATGGTTGATATGCTGATTTTTCTTGAATTTAAACTCTACGCTCATTTCGCTAGAGTTGAAATTATACTCATTACCATCTGCCGCTTCTGCAACATTTGCAATATAATCATCACTCACACCAGCATATTGAGAGAAATTCGTTGAGCCTATTAGAGCCGGCTTAATTTCTTGTTTAGTAAAATTTTTATAATGTAAAATAGTAAATGTGTTTCTATCTTGGAATGCGTCAGAACCCGATGTACCATCTGGCGAACCGCCTTGGTTAGAAGTCACCATTACAATCCACTCTTCTTTGTCATAGTTTTCACGGGCAGAAAGTGCTTTCATAATCTCACCTATATAACCATCCACTTTCTCTATAGCATTAGCATACTCTTGATTTTCAACAGTAAAACCCTTACCTTGACCAGCAAAGAAAACATCACGAAATTGAACAACCATCACTTCTGGATCCTCATTGGCTAATTGAAATACCGCTGAATCCCTCGTAATTTCATCACTATTCGTAATCACTTGTGTCTCTGCTTCTACCAATAATTTAGAACTAACGGTTCCCATGAAGAAACTATTGTTGTATTGTATTCTGGTCTAGTGGCAAAGAATCTATAAAAAAATGTTGGGGCAAAAGCTATTTCAGCATGTTGATCACTAGCATCAGCTTTTGCTGTAAAAGTTTCATCTTCTACATGATGTATTGATGAATTAACACCCGTCATCATGGTGGTCCATGTTGATACAGGATTACTTTTTTCATCACTGATAGAGTTAAATGTAAACTTCCCTTTGTCTATTAATGATTGAAGATTTTTAGGTATTGATTTTTCTAGTTCACGTCCTACCAAACCATCAATAGATATAAGCAAAATTTTTCTTTGAGGAGGAGTTACTTCTTCCTCACTATCCTCAAAATACGGAGCTGGATTGTCATACACTGTACAAGAATTGTACAGTATAATCGTCCATAATAATATCAAATATTTAAAAAGATTTTTTTTCATAATTAAATTTCTTATTCGTCATAAAAAGTACCTATCTCGGCCATTGTAGCATGTACCCCACCTGCATAATTTGTAGGCTCATTGAAGTTGAAGCGAACATATCTAAATTTAGTTAGGCTTGGCAGCACTACTTCTTGACGGGTAATAACATTTGCCATATCAAAAGTTCCTAGGTTAGTCCAATTTTGATTGTCCGAAGACACTAATATTTCAACTTTACGAGAACGTCCATTCGCACTATTTTGACGCGCATAAAAGTAGAAGCCTTTTACATTCAACTCCTCATTCATATCTATAATAATATGGTGCGGAGGAGGAGGGTTAGCGCCGTTCCATTGTGTATGCCAAAAAGTGGACAAATCACCATCAATTGCCGCTACAGCTCGTCCATGAGGCCCACCCCATAGTATATGGACGAGATACTGTCGCAAAACCATTGTAAGAAATCATATTAGGCTCTTTGTCCCAACCCAAATCCGTACGGTATTGCGGACCATATGCATATTGATCAGTCAAAAAAGTTTCACCAATTCTTGCAAAGGAAGCACCTAATCGAAGTTTATTTAAGTTATCACTTGGTTTAACAAAGGATAATAAATCCAATTCGGCCGAAAGACCAGAGCTGATATACCATCTTTTATCCGGAGTGCGATTGGAAGAACCGTCCGTTCTCAATGTATAATTGATATCCAAAAAGTCTTTGTAAGTATATTTTACATTCCCAAAGAAAGAAGACAGCTTATGTTCGATATCATCTGTATAACGGTAAGTCATAAAACCTACAGGTGACAAATACCCTCCTTCACTCGCATTTACCTGAACCACATTCACTTTGATAAAATCACTTGGTCCATCATATGCTGTTGCATAATTGTATTTGTTTTTATCAGCCCAATACACGTGCCCTAAATCGAATGACAAGCTATGATTGGAAGTCAAATCGATTTTATAATTCAATCGGTTAGTTAGGTTGAAACGCTGGTTATAACCAAAATAATTCGAAACAAAATTGATTGTCTCCATCAAAGTGGTTGGCCAGAATACGTCACGGATGGATTGATTGTAATCAAAGGAGAATTGGGCTTTATAACTCAAGTTTTTTAGGATATCAAAATTCAAACTGATATATCCCTTTGTCATGTTGTTGATATTGTTATCAATGACTTTTTGATATTCATTCAAGAAGCCTTGATAAACTGATCCTCCGGGAGGAAGCGGGGTAGTTACATCTGGCAAATAGCCTGTTTCGTTGTATCTATCTCGAAAAGATTTATTTCGATCACGATCCAATCGAGTAACATTGACCATACTGGCTAAGGAAAGCCACTTGAAAGGAACCATATTAATGTAGAAAACACCATTATAGCGATCTAACTTTGTGCTTTCAGCACTTCCTGGAAGAGAATTTACACCACCATAAAATTTGAAGTTTGCCCTTTCAGAACCACCTGTAATAGACAAATTCACATTATGTGTTAAGCTATTATCGTAATAAGCTTTATGCCAATTGGTAGGTCCGTAATAATCGGTATTCGTGGAATCTCTTAAATAACCCGCATAATTTAGCTTTTGCGCTGAAGTAGCGTATTTTGCATAGAATTGTGATCTGAACCTATTTTCGTAATCGCCATTTACAGGGGTAATACTTTCTATCAGACTAGAACCTAAAAAACTATTGATGCTAATCTGTCTATCTCCAACTACAGCCTTTTTTGTGGTTATCAATACGACACCATTAGTTGCCAAAGGACCATACTGTGCTAAAATTGCTGGATCTTTGATGACTTCGATAGACTTGATATTGTCCATATCCGAAGTAGCGAATTGATTCGTTGCTGGACCAATATTGATATTATCGTATTTTTTGATGTCGTACACAAATGGGGGATCGCCAATGAGTGGAATACCATCAAGGATGTACAATGGCTGTTGATTGTGCAAATCAGACTTATAAATCAAAGGACTTTTCAACCCCCGAACTAACAAACTCTGCTCTCTACCTGGTTCGTATGTGTTTTCATTAACGATCACACCCGGAATCATTCCTTTAATAACTTGCTGCGGGGATACAAAAGGCTTCGTTTCTACAATAACCATATTTGCACTATCACCAACAGAAGTTCTCTTATTAATGGTTTGTAGCTTTTTTAAAAAATTAACAGAATCTTGATTAACTGTATCGGGTCTCAGTTTCAGCGAAGACAGCGTAATAACTTTATTCTTTCCCCAGGCTTCACTTCCAGATAGCGAGGACAAAAAGAACAAAAAACATTAAAAGTAGATGCGACTTCTATGATCTCTAACTTTGGTTAGTATAGTAATAGCTGAATAAGTTTATAATTTGATTTTTCAGATAGTTATACTGCGTTATGTATTATTATACTATGTAATACATAATCATATTCAATATTATATCTTTTTTGTTTGAATAAAAAATCTGGAAGAACATCAAACGTTTGCGCTATTTTTTTCTTTTACCACTCGCTAGTTCTAGGTATATTTTTAGAAATAAGAAAATAACAGAAATAAATTTCCTTTATCATGAACTTAATAATTAAGTTTTATTCGATAAAAAGTATTGATTTTAAGTTTTTATTCGGTATATTTATACATTAAAAGAATATTCGACATAATTTTATGAATCTAAAAGAACTATCGTCATTAGGAGTAATAGAGAATAACTTAGGAACTTCCACGGGTTCTATCTGGTTTGCTAGCGGAATCAACATTGATTCTTATTCTCCTACCAATGGAAAATATATTGCTAGCGTGGTAGCAAGTACTAAACATGAATACGAAAAAGTAATTCACGAAGCGGAGAAAGCAAAGCTATTTTGGCGAGACATTCCTGCACCTAAACGCGGTGAGATCATTCGTCAACTTGGAGATAGACTCCGTAAAGAAAAAGCAACGCTTGGCAAATTGGTATCTTATGAGATGGGCAAATCTTACCAGGAAGGACTTGGTGAAGTACAAGAGATGATTGACATTTGTGATTTTGCGGTAGGACTATCCAGACAATTGTACGGAAATACAATCCATTCCGAAAGACCTGGACACCGCATGTACGATCAATATCATCCCTTAGGGATAGTAGGTATCATTACGGCTTTCAACTTTCCTGTTGCCGTTTGGGCCTGGAATGCGGCTTTAGCTTTGGTTTGTGGGGACGTTATTGTGTGGAAACCTTCGGAAAAAACACCGTTATGTGCTGTAGCTTGTCAAAAAATCATAGCCGACATCTTGAAAGAAAATGATTTGCCTGAAGGCATTTCTTCGTTGGTAACAGGCGATGCAGATGTTGGTAAATGGATAGCTGAAGACGAAAGAATCGCACTAGTCTCTGCTACAGGCTCAACACGCATGGGTAAACAAGTGGCGGTAACTGTAGCTAATCGCCTAGGTAAATCCTTATTGGAATTAGGCGGGAACAATGCCATCATCGTAACTCCTTCGGCGGATTTAAAAATGACAATTATTGGTGCTGTTTTCGGTGCAGTCGGAACTGCCGGTCAACGTTGCACAAGTACACGCAGATTAATAGTACACGAAGAAGTTTACGATAAAGTGAAAGAATCTTTGGTCGAAGCATATAAACAAATCAAAATCGGCGATCCATTGGATAGTAATAACCATATGGGACCACTTATTGATAAGGCGGCAGTAGATATGTACCTGAAAGCTTTAGATAAAATTAAAGAAGAAGGTGGAAATATTTTAGCAGAAGGTAAAGTGCTTGAAGGAGAAGGCTATGAAAGCGGTTGCTACGTGACCCCTGTGATTGCTGAAGTAGAAAACCACTACGACATCGTTCAAACAGAGACTTTTGCCCCTATTCTTTATTTAATAAAATATACCGGAGAAGTTCAAAATGCCATTGCCTTACAAAACAATGTAAAACAAGGTTTATCCTCTGCGATAATGACGACAAATCTTCGTGAAAGCGAATTATTCTTAAGCCAGAATGGCTCTGACTGTGGTATTGCCAATGTAAACATTGGTACTTCGGGTGCTGAAATCGGTGGGGCTTTCGGTGGTGAAAAAGAAACCGGAGGTGGCCGTGAGTCGGGTTCAGATGCTTGGAAAGCGTATATGCGTAGACAAACAAACACCATTAATTACACCACAAATTTACCTTTAGCACAAGGCATAAAATTCGATTTATAAACCTAACCTAAATAAACACTACATTATGAACAAGACGCATGAAATATTAGCTCAACATATATTAGCGGATGGCTTACCATTCACTATGGACCTTAGCAAGTCCTTCAAATCGTATGTGATCGATACAGATGGAAACGAATATCTGGATATGTTCAGCATGTTTGCATCCTCTCCTATCGGCTACAATCATCCTTATATTTTAGAAAACTCGAAACAATTAGAGGCAGCGGCTATCAACAAATTAGCGTTGTCTGATATTTATACAGAGAGCTATGCGGAATTTTTAAAAACTTTTGAACGTGTAGCAATACCCAAAGAATTAAGCTATGCTTTCTTTATAGACGGTGGAACCTTAGCTGTAGAAAATGCCTTGAAAGTGGCTTTCGACTGGAAAACAAGACTTAATCTAAGTAAAGGAATCGAGAAAGAAGCTTCCCAAGTCATTCATTTCAAACAAGCATTCCATGGAAGATCCGGATATACCCTGTCTTTGACTAATACGAAGGACCCGCGTAAATATCAATACTTTCCAAAATTTGATTGGCCGCGTATTATAAACCCAAAACTTCATTTCCCGATTACGGAAGAAAATTTGATTGCAACGATAGCAATCGAGAATCAAGCTTTAGTTCAGATTAATGAAGCTATCTCTAAAAATCCTACGGACGTAGCCTGCCTTATTATTGAATCTATTCAGGCTGAAGGAGGTGATAATCATTTTCGTAAGGAGTTTTTCCAAGAACTGCGTCGCATCTGTGATGAGCATGATATTTTGCTGATCTTGGACGAAGTCCAAACAGGTATCGGGATGACGGGTAAAATGTGGTGTTATGAACATTACGACATTATTCCAGACATCATTGCCTTTGGTAAGAAAACTCAAGTGTGCGGTATCTTAGCTAATCGTGAAAAAATCGATAGAGTAGAAAAGAATGTTTTTAAAGAATCAAGCCGTATCAATTCGACTTTTGGTGGAAACTTGGTAGATATGGTGCGTTTCAAATTGATTCTAGAAGTCATAGAAAAAGAAAACCTTGTTGCTAAAGCAGATGAAATGGGTAAATATTTGCTTCAGCAAATAACGAAATTAGTTGAAGAACATCCTCGCTTATCTAATCCACGTGGAAAAGGTCTTTTATGTGCATTTGATTTTGACACCGTAGAAAATCGAGATGCTTTCATTAATAAAACCATGGAAAACAAACTTCTGATTTTAGGCTGTGGTGAGAAAAGTGTGCGTTTCAGACCGCATCTAACGGTAACCGTAGAGGATATCGATAAAACCTTCGAAATTGTTCGTAAATCATTATAACAAAATCGGCGTTCAAATTGGACGCCGATTTTTATTTAAACTAAAAAATTATCTTGCTCCACTGCTCTTGAAACCTCTTATCATCTAAATAATCATATGCGGATGTTTTAAGTTTTTTAATAATAGCTTCTTTTGATTCAGGAACTACTTTTTTCTTTTTGGTCAGCGTCGAAGAAACTACATCATTATTAAGCTCTACTTTAGTAGCAAACATGTTGATATTGAAAGAAGGAATGGACACGCCGAGAATGGTACCAGGTAAACCCTGAATCAACTCTGGTCCAGCTGGCGCTTCTAATTGATTCGTAAAAAAAGCCACAACGTATATCGAATCCTGAATCAACCCGTTTGCACGTCGACAGTCATACCCTGCAATATTGCGATATTCGTCTGTGTATTTCCATTTCACATAAGGAACTGAATCTGCCAAAATCAATTCTTCATCCCCAAAAGGAAGCAACTTGTGAAAGATTCCTTTGTCATAATTGACATAGGTTTTGGTTTCTGCTCTTAAGGGAATATACCACATCGCATTACGATAAGTCGAGGGATAGTCTTCCTTCACCGTCTCAAATACCGTTTCCATACCATTAAATTTTAAAGTATGATGGGTAACCAGTTCGGTAGGACCATGTTTTTGCAGATAATCTAACGTACTTTTGTCCCAGAAATCAATATCCGCCTTACTGCCCAATTTTTTCTTTAGGTAGTTTTGTAAATGAAATTTGCGTTCATAAGTAACTGTGCCACTTACAGGGAAATATGCATATTGAGCACTTACTTTTTCAAAACACAATATTGTTAGCATTATATAGAATAGCTGCTTCATCTTAATTATCTCCTTTCATTGTTGTAAAATTGTAAATCAACTTAAACATACCGTATCTTCTCAACGCATCATTAGTAGATTGTGAGAAGGTATAACCTGATTGATATCTTCTGACACCTGTATTTTTATTTAATAAATCATTCACAAAAAATTGTGCTTCTAGAGATTTATCCTTCAAGAATTTTTTAGATACATAACCTGAGACATTGACCACATTGAATTCTGGTAAAGTTTTAGTAGCCGCTTCATGTGATTGCTGCATATTCATTACTATTTTATAATCTTTAGGGAATGTATAACTCAAATCTAAATATGAACTCAATATAAAATTATTGATATCCAAATCAGGCTGTAATGTGGATTTTGAAATACGGTAACCCGGACTTATATTCGCATGAAAAGACCATTTGTTAGCTTTATAGGTACTAAAGCCTATATTTGGACTCAACGAATAGTTTTCTGTATTATTGAGTTGTGAATCTGTGTTTGGCAACGCCAAATAATTATAGTTATTCTGATAACCCAAATTAGCTCCAACATTCATACTTAAGGCAATTTTTTTCCAAATAGGTCGACGGTATCCCCCATACATACTTGATGAAATGTTTGATTTATTCACATTCACATATTTAATATCTCTTTTCCCTGTTTCAGTATAAAAAGTAACTTTACTATTTATTGGATTTATATATTGGTTAAAATCAGCTCCGAAATATACACTTATATCTTTCAACTGTTTGTACGAATTGAAATATCCATATATGCTATTATTGAATCCTGATTCTAGGTCTGGATTATCCAAAAAGTTGACTAAAGGATTATCATTTTGTTTTAATGGTTCAAATTGTCCCAAATCGGGTTGTACCGTACGACCATAGTAACTCAAATACAAACTTTTGCTTTTAGTTATTTGGTAATTCAGTGAAACCGAAGGATTAACAATGACTTGATCTCTATTTAACGCATGATTGAGGTTGTTATAATTTCTTTTTAGCGATTCGAAAGAAAGCGTATTACTCATATTTAGCGTGAATTTGGTCTTTTTAAAATTCACCCCTGTATTAACAGAATTTCTGAAGTTGCTATTATCAAAGTCATTTAAAAGACTTTGGTCAAGAATATCATATTTACCCGTTCCTTCATTTTTGTTAAATGATTGATTCAAAGTGTACGAATCAATTTTTCCTATGGTATACCCAATGGTAGCAGTAAGATCCTTTGTCAATGGCTCCGTATAATTAAGGGAAGCATTTACGTTCCTATTCTCCCAAACATTATTTTTTAATTGATCAATTAATAAAGAATCATTTGTTTGATATAAATTCGATTTCGAAAAATAATTAGATACACCATCTGTGTTATTAGAAGAAATAGAAGTATTTAAGGTCAATGATCTTCTCAATTTTTTGAAACGTTTGGTAAACATAACGTTAGCATTCAACGTCTCATTTATACTCGTATTATCATTGGTTGAATAGATATCATTCAAAAGCTTATCCTCCAAATTTCGTTCTAATGAATTATTCCTGCTGAAATTATCTCTATTAATTTTGTTGTAACCAAACTTTAAAGTCATATCAGATGTGGAATCAACTTTCAAATCATAACGCATATTTGCATTATGTGATGTGTTTTCGTTCAATGAAAAACCAGTGGATTGTTGAATACTAGCCAACTGCGGAAGGTTATTTTGTACAAAGCTTCCACTATTATTTTCCACTTCCATTTGTCCTCTTCGGTAATTCACGTTTAATTTATGTTTATCACCTTTGAACTTGTCTGTATAGCTAGCTCCTAAATTCAAGGCATTAGGAACACCATTACCTCTATAAGCACCAGACCAAGAATCCATTCCATCACTTGATCCAGATGAACTAAAGTAATAACCTCCATCTTCCATCATTTCTAGACCACCCTCTGCACCATATTTTTGTCCATCCTCAAACCCAAGACTGACCATCCCATCATTAGCTGATATGGCATAAGCGGCGATTTTTTGGGCTCCTTTAAACTTATTGACCATACCTTTTACGCCATAGTAATTATCTGCCCCATACCCACTCAACACCTGCCCAAAAGCACCTTTCTTTTTATCTTCTTTTAAAGTAATATTAACTGTTTGTGTTCGCTCGCCATCATCCACTCCTGTGCGATCGTTCAAATCTGATTTTTTTTCATAAACCTGCACCTTGTCCACCATATCCGCACGGATATTTTTTGTTATTAATGTAGGATCATTACCAAAAAACTCTTCCCCGTCCAACAGCACCTTCTTGACTTCTTTTCCTTGCGCTGTAATTTTTCCATCAGCATCAATTGTCATTCCGGGCAACACTTTAAGCAAATCTTCGACTTTTGCATCCTTATCTACTTTAAAACTTGCGGCATTATATTCAATAGTATCTCCTTTGATGATAATGGGAAGTTTTCCAGTCACCGCAACTTCTTCGAGCAATAAAAAAGCCTTAGATAATTTTATCTGTCCCAAATTTTGATCCTCAAGGATATGCACATCTTGTACATAATCCGCATATTGAGGATAAGATACAATCATCTTGTATTGACCTGTGTCTAATTTTGGAATAGTAAAATTTCCACTTTCATTCGTTCGGGAAAATTTCATAAGGATGGAATCTTTGGGATTCAATAAGGCAATAGTAGCTTTTTGTAATTTAACATTGTCCATAGCATCCGCAATTGTTCCTGATAATTTGATTTGAGCAAACGAAGAAGAAATGCTGAAAAATAGAACAAATGCCAAAAAAGACATTAATTGATTAGAATTCATTCAATTGGCGCATTAAGTTTATAATGGATAAAACTAAAAATTTAGTTGTTAACATTTATTAAAAAACAGTTAAATTTTAATTCTTTAACTATTTTTAACAATATAAACTAAGAGATATTATTTTTGAATGATGCCATTTTAAATCAAATTCCATAAAAAAGTGCTGTATAACTACAGCACTTTAAAAAATTTTATTAATACCCTGGCAACGGTACATAGCCATCATCACCAGGGACGGTTGGAAATTGGTGATTTTTCCAACGTTCTTTAGCTTCTTCGATCGTTTGCTTATCTGTCGCTACAAAATTCCAATAGATAAATCGTTCTTCAGGAAATGGTTCTCCACCAAAAATATAAACGGTCGTATTAGCTTTCATAGTGAATGAACACAAATGTGCATCTTTGGTAATCAAAATTTGCTTTGCACCATATTGATGTCCGTTACTTTCGATTTCCCCTTCCAAAATATACAAGCCACTTTCGCCATATAATTCTCCACGAATATCAATCAATGCTTCCTCCGTAGTTTTTATTTCTATCATGTACAATTTGCTATACACAGGCACTGGCGATTTTTTACCGAAGGCCTCACCAGCGACTAGTTTATATTTTACGCCATTTTCTTCCCAAGCAGGAATGTCCTTTGCTTCGGTGTGATGAAATTCGGGTTCCATAAATTCTAATGCTTTGGGTAAAGCCACCCAAATTTGTAAACCATGAAGAAATTTATCACGCTGACGCAAATGTTCAGGAGTACGTTCGGAATGTGTCACGCCCTTTCCCCCTGTCATCCAATTCACAGCTCCCGGCGTAATTTCCATAGCTGTACCCAAACTATCGCGATGAAAAATAGAACCTTCAAAAAGATAAGTTAAAGTTGAAAGTCCAATATGTGGATGCGGACCAATATCTAAATTTTCGTGATCTGCCAAACATGCAGGTCCCATATGATCTATGAAAACAAATGGACCTATAGAACGTTTTTGACGGAATGGCAGCAGCCTTCCTACCAAGAAATTACCAATATTCGCAGCAGTCTCTTCTCTGATGAAATCAATGTTTGACATAGTTCAAAAATTTTAACCTAAAAATAGTTAAAATTTCTGAAGGTACTGAAAGATTAAATTCGCAGCCAAACGTGCAGTTCGTTCATCCAAATCAAAGCGCGGATTGAGTTCGGCAATATCAAGATTTATTAACTTGGGTTGTTGATAGATAAAATCCAACATATTATAGAAAGTAACATCGGGAATTATTCCATTATATGCTACAGCACTTACGCCAGGAGCAAAAGCTGCCGAAAATGCATCCATATCAATGGTTAAGTACAATTCATCTACTTGATCAGCAAAGTGTTTTATTTTATTTTGAATAGACGCTAAGTTTTCAGCATAGATCTCATTAGAATTAATAATTTCTACACCTTGAGTTTGGGCATAATCAATCAAACCTTTTGTATTTGAAATTTCTTGAATTCCTATAGCTAAGTATTTCAGCTTTTCACCATTATCAAATAATTCTTTATTCAATTGATAGAAGCTCGTTCCCGAATTTCCCTTCCCATCGAGCAAGGGACGCATATCTAAATGCGCATCTAAATTAATTATACCAGTTTTTCTATTAGGCTGATGAAGTCCCTTAAAATGACCGTAAGTAATTTCATGACCACCACCTATTAAAAGTGGTTTTCCTCCAAGAGTTCTGATTTTTTGAACAGCCATAACTAAAGCTTCTTGTGCTGATTCTAAATCGTAACCATTGGTATTTATATTTCCAGCGTCCACTAAAGCAATTTCTGGAATAAAATGTACTGGTAGATTGGCTAATATTTTCCGTAAATAATCAGGAGCCGCTTTTGCGCCTTCACGACCTTGATTTCGGCGTACTCCTTCATCACAACAAAAACCTAAAATCACTACTGCATTATCTAAAGATTGAACCTCATTTAAATCTACACAGGAAACTATCTGATGCCACCGCTGAAATCCCGGTTGTTCACCATCAATTCTACCTTTCCATAAAGAAGAATCAGTCTTAGTATATAAATTTTTGAATGTATCCATTACGAAAAGATTTTTTCCAACAATGAAGTATCTACCAATTGGGCTTTTGTGATTTTCAAACTGTGCGTTCTTTCTAATTCGGTTTCAATAGCTTCCATAGCTTCCTTATTCCTAGCCCAAGCACGACGTGCTATACCATTATTAACATCGAAGAACAGCATTTGTTTCAATTTTTCATCAGCCTCTTCAGTCCCATCCAAGACCATTCCAAAACCTCCATTGATCACTTCGCCCCAGCCGACACCACCGCCATTATGAATAGACACCCACGTTGCACCTCTGAAACTATCACCAATAACATTGTGAATAGCCATATCTGCCGTAAATCGACTGCCATCGTAGATGTTGCTTGTCTCACGATAAGGAGAATCTGTTCCACTAACATCATGATGATCTCTTCCTAATACTACTGGAGCTTTAACTCTACCATTTCGTACCGCAGCATTAAAAGCTTCTGCAATTCGCATACGTCCTAAAGCATCCGCATACAATATCCGAGCTTGTGAACCTACGACCAACTTATTTTGTTCCGCTTCGCGAATCCATTGGATATTATCATCCATTTGCTGCGCGATATTCTGTGAAGCTCCCTCTCTTAATTCTAATAAAACTTCTAAAGCCAATTTATCCGTTAAACGCAAATCATCTGCATCGCCTGAGGTACACACCCAACGGAAAGGACCAAATCCATAATCAAAACACATAGGTCCCAAAATATCTTGGACATAAGAGGGGTATTTGAAAGTTAGACCATCTGGAGCCATCACATCTGCTTCTGCTCGGCTTGCTTCCAATAAGAATGCATTACCATAATCAAAAAAGTAGGTTCCACGAGAAGCATGCTTATTTATAATTGCTGCATGCCTGATAAGTGTATTCTGAACTTCTGCTTTGAATTTTTCAGGATGATTCGCAATTAAATCATTCGATTCTTCATATGATAATCCAACAGGATAATAACCACCCGACCATGGATTGTGCAACGAAGTTTGGTCTGAGCCAACCGTAATGTGAATATTTTGGGCATAAAATTCTTCCCAAATATCCACTACATTTCCTACATAAGCTAAAGAAACGACCTCTTTATTGATAATAGCTTGTTTTACTCGAGCTGTCAATTCATCCAATGTGTAAAATAACTCATCCACCCAACCTTGTTCATGTCTTTTATTAGCAGCGACAGGATTAACTTCCGCACAAACCGTAATACAGCCGGCAATATTTCCCGCTTTGGGTTGCGCACCACTCATTCCACCCAATCCAGAGGTCACAAAAACTTTTCCTTTAATATTTTCTCCTGCTTGCAGAACTTTTCGAAAAGCATTCATTACTGTGATAGTCGTGCCATGCACAATACCTTGCGGACCAATATACATATACGAACCAGCTGTCATTTGACCATATTGAGTTACACCCAAGGCGTTAAATCGTTCCCAATCATCAGGTTTGGAATAATTCGGAATCATCATGCCGTTAGTTACCACTACTCGAGGTGCGTTTTTAGAAGATGGAAACAATCCCATAGGATGACCAGAGTACATATGCAGAGTCTGCTCTTCTGTCATTTCAGCCAGATATTTCATCGTCAGGAGATATTGTGCCCAGTTTTGGAATACAGCTCCATTTCCCCCGTAGGTAATCAATTCGTGGGGGTGCTGGGCTACAGCTGGATCTAGATTATTTTGAATCATTAGCATAATAGCCGCTGCTTGTTGGCATTTGGCAGGATATTCCGAAATAGGCCGCGCGTACATTTCATATTCTGGACGAAAACGATACATATAAATTCGTCCATATGTTCTTAATTCGGCTAAAAACTCAGCGCCCAGCTCTTCGTGCCATTCCTTTTTGAAATAACGCAACGCATTTTGAACGGCTAATTTTTCTTCTTCCAAAGAAAGGATAGCCTTACGT
The DNA here is from genome assembly GCF_011043515.1 of Sphingobacterium sp. SGL-16. Classification (NCBI taxonomy): domain Bacteria; kingdom Pseudomonadati; phylum Bacteroidota; class Sphingobacteriia; order Sphingobacteriales; family Sphingobacteriaceae; genus Sphingobacterium; species Sphingobacterium sp. SGL-16. The sequence continues at coordinate 16,328 of NZ_JAAKGQ010000021.1, forward strand.
TTTGGCGCATGACTTACACTTTCATCACGTTCCTTTTTAGGAGGTAAAATAGTTGGAATTCCTTGTAATATCTGTTGTTGAAATGTTGTCATAAGAACAAATTAAGCTTGTTGAGAATACACTTCTTGTCCATTTTTCCATACGGAAGAAGGTTGCAAAGCACCTTGTAGATAGGTAATGTTTTGATAATTATTGGTCGAATAAAGGGTAAAATCGGCTAATTGCCCTTCTACTAATCGACCTCTGTCCGACAATCGTAAAGCATGAGCTGCTCGATAAGTAAGCGCAGCTAAAACCTCAGCATTACTTAATTTTTGCATCGTAGCCAAAATGCTAGCCGACGCCACTAACTGCCCCATCGGTGCAGAACCGGGATTCCAATCTGTTGCGATAGCCAACGAAGCACCTGCATCCAGTAAAGCCCTTGCAGGTGTAAAAGCACAGCCCAATCCTATGGAAGCTGCTGGCAAAGCCACCGCAACAACGTCCGAAGCCGCTAATAATTGAATTTCCCTTTCTGTGGAAGCTTCCAAGTGATCAGCCGAAACGGCTCCAACTTCTACCGCCAAAGCTGAACCCGAAGTCGTAAACTGATCTGCATGTAATGTAATATCAAAAACCCATTCATTAGCTTTCGCTAAATAGTTTCGTATTTCTTCAGCTGAAAAAGCAGATTGTTCGATAAAAGCATCAATTCTATTGGTCAGATTTTCCGCTTTTATTATTGGGAATAATTCTTGAATATATTTTAAATATTCTTCCGAAGTTCCTTCGAAATCTCTCGGTGTCATATGTGCTGCCAAACAAGTCGGAATTAAATCTACTGCAGTTTGTTTGTTAGCTTCCTTAATCGCCCGTAGTGTTTTCACTTCCTGTTCTACATTCAAGCCATATCCACTTTTGACTTCAACTGTTGTAATACCTTGTTGCAAAAGACTGTTTGCACGCATGACGATTAATTGCGTGAGGAGTTCCTCATCACAAGCTCTAGTATGTTGTACCGTACTCCAAATTCCACCACCTGCTGCGGCTATTTCTAAATAGGAACTTCCTGCATTCCGCAAGGCAAAATCGTTCGCACGATTACCTGCAAAAGCAATATGCGTATGACAATCTACATATGAGGGAAGACAAACCATATCGGCCTCCAATATGACTTGTTCTACATGTTTATATTTTTCTTCCAGCAGTTGATAATCCCCCACCTCCACGATATATTCATTTTCAATATAAAGTCCCGCATGGGAAATAATTTCCAATTGATTATCAGCTAACGCCCCTTTCAAGGGTAAAGCGCGCATGGTCAAAAGCTGTGAGATAGGACCAATTAGTTTTTTCATCTTAATAATTATCAAAATAATCCCCGTAGATTTCTTTATAAGGTGCTCCTTCTTGGGTTGCTACTTTCTTGGCTATCGCCAACAATTCGCCTGATTTCAACATATTTAATCCCGCATCCAAAATATCCTGCATCGGTTGGTCTTCTTCCAAATGTGGAATTCGGGTCCGTATATGTTGATGAATCTGCTCAATAATTGGTGTAGAAACTAATGGATAGTGGAAATCTTTGGCCTGCGCCGCACAAAGCAGCTCTATACTCAAGATCTTATCCACATTGTCGATAACTTGTAATAGCCTTCTTCCAGAAATCGAGCCCATACTCACATGGTCTTCCTGCCCCAACGAAGTTGGAATACTATCGGCACTTGATGGAAAACACAAACCCTTATTTTCACTAGCAATTGCTGCGGTCGTGTATTGTAAAATCATAAAACCTGAGTTTAACCCAGTCACTTTCATCAACAATTTCGGTACACCATTGGTTTCTCCTTCCAATGAGAGATATACTCTTCTGTCAGAAATATTTCCTATCTCCGAAACTGCCAACGTCGCATAATCCATAGGCAAAGCAATTGGTTGGCCATGAAACGAGCCTCCACTAATGGTCAATTCATCATTGATAATAATGGGATTATCCGTCACGGCATTGATTTCCGTTTCAATAATATCCTTCAGATGCAACCAAGCATTTCGAGACGCACCATGTACTTGTGGAATACAACGTAACGAATAAGGGTCCTGCACCCGCGAACAATTTTTATGTGATTCTAAAATAGATGACCCCGATAGCAGATTAAAAATCTTTGAAGCCACATACGAGTTTCCTTTATAATCACGCAATTGGTGTAACTCTTTAAAAAAAGGTTTAATCGAACCATTCAAACCTTCAATCATCAGCGTAGCAACTAAATCCGCGGTATCCAACACACGACTCATTTCGACCACAGCTTTGACTGCATGAGCCGCCATAAATTGTGTCCCATTTATTAAAGCTAAACCTTCTTTTGCACCGAGTTGAACTGGTTGCAATTCGAATTCATTCAATACATCTACCGTATTTCGTATGTCATTCTTATAATAAACTTTACCTAATCCAATCAAGGGTAAAAATAAATGTGACAACGGAGCCAAATCTCCCGAAGCCCCTACCGAACCTTGTTTCGGAACTACGGGAATAACATCTTGCTCAATATGCCAGATTATACGCTGAACCGTTGTTAATTGTACGCCTGAAAATCCTTTGGCTAGAGCATGAACTTTCAGAATAAGCATTAATTTCGAAAGCTCTTTATCAATAGGTTCTCCTAATCCTACGGCGTGACTTTTCAATATATTCTCTTGCAGTTTTCGGGTATCATCGGCATCAATTAAGGTCGTGCACAAGGGACCAAATCCTGTGTTGATACCATACACGACATCACCTTTATCCACAATCTTTTGCACATATGCCGCACTGCGATTGATATTTTCAATCGTTTCTGTTGATAAATTACCTTGTATTTCGCCCCTTGCAATCGCAATTGCGATAGAGCTTTTTAAATAATCGTCACCGTATTTGAAAGTTTTCATAGTCTTTAAGCTTACTATATCAAAATTACTTGCTACTTTTGATAACTAGTAATACTAATTACATCAATAATTGATAACTATGAATTATCAAATAGAACTCCGTCATTTACATTATTTTCATGTATTGGCAGAAGAATTACACTTCAGAAAAGCAGCAGAAAGATTATTTATTTCCCAACCGGGTTTGACCCGGCAAATCAAACAAATGGAAGAAATTTATAAAACGACCTTGTTTGAACGTGGAAAACGCACCGTCAAACTGACCGAGGCTGGACAATATCTAAAGCAAGAAGTGGAAATGCTGTTTAATCAGCTGAATAATATGCACACGCAGGTGCAAAAAATTGGCGAGGGAAAAATAACCACGCTCAAATTGGGTTTTATTGGTTCTGCCGTACAAACCATTCTTCCAGAATTGTTGGTAAAATTGAAAGCAAAACAACCTCTAATCGATGTAACGCTAAACGAACTGAGCAACGAAATACAAATGGAGATGTTGCTCAAAAATGAGCTTGACTTTGGTTTTGTTCGTACGGAAAGCTATCCACTCGATATTGCGACATTACCTATCTTAACCGAAAACTTTGCCTTAGTAGTTCCGAAAAATCATCTACTAAGCAATAAGAAGAAAATTAACTTACTTGATTTTAAAGAAGAATCCTTTATTCTATTTTCAAAACAGTACAGCGCTTCATATTACGACCTCGTCATGAGTATTTTTAGAGATCATCAATTTGAGCCAAAAGTTGCCCTTCGCACGGTAAATGCTTTGTCTATTTTTAATCTTGTCTCACAAGGTTTAGGGATTGCTATTGTGCCTTCTTCCTTAAAGAAAGGATATAATGCGGATGTGGATTTTATTGAACTCACACACATTCCACAGCGAACCACTCTTTATTTGGCCTGGAGTCAAGAAAACAGAAACCCTGGAATTCAATTGTTTATTGACATATTAAAGGATATAAAAAAATAATTATCCATATCTTATGGAATAGTAAGATATTTTGCATCCATCTGTTAAACATTCAGATGTACAATTTTTAAGACCTAATTATGAAAAAAATATTTTGGTTATTTATTCTTTTATTGCCCATCAGATTATTTGGACAAGAGTTTGACAACAAATTCATTGCAGAAAAATGGGATGAGGTGGAAAGTCTTCTAACCATCAAAAACTATGAGCAAACGCTTCCTTATCTTGCACTCATAAAAACTCATGCGAAGAAACAAGGAAATTCTGCAGAGTGGATACGAGCCATACTAGCCGAAAATCAAGTTAAAACCATAAATCAAACAGGAGAACAAGCATTCATTAGTATCAATAAATATTTTAAAGAATCAATTGCTCAGAGTAACACTATAGAAAAAGGTATTATAAATAATTATTACGCTATGTTCCTTTGGTCAAATGCCAACACTTACAAAACCAAAAGTGCTGATAATTATCTAATGGCAACAGCAGCTCAAAAACTTCAAATCATTGATTCCGTTTTCAAAGAATCCATCAAAAATGAGACGTTAATTATTCCCCATAAATCTGACAAGTTCATTGACCTATTTAGTGAAGTACAAAATCTTTCGCTTACACCAACTATTTATCATTTCTTGTCTTATCAGTATTTGGATTTTCTGAAGCAGATATCCAAAACAAAGGAGTATGATATACTACGACAAAATATTTTGGCTCTAAATAAAAAACATAATTTTAATGATGCCACTGGTTATCTTTTGACAAGAACAATCCAAATTAATAATTGGAGACAAGACTGGATTCCGCAAGTTGAACAAATCATCAACAACCATTCCTCTGATTACAATGCCTATTTGCTATACCAAATTGCCAATAGCTATTATAATAAAGACAAAGCAAAAGCATATCAGTACATTCAAAAAGCCAAATCAAACTATCCCAATTCCCCATGGATTGAAAACTGTTTGACACTTGAAAAAAGAATAAAACAAACGGAATTAGAAATACAACATAATGTTTTTGAGCCATCAAATACCTATATCCCTATAAAACTAACAGCTAGAAATGCAGATAATCTCTATATACGCGTGTACAAAACCACGAACACACCAAAAGATTATAAAGATTGGAAGGTAAACTATGATTCACTTACCTATTTGACTAGTATCGATGCCCCATTGATGTATGAAGAATCAAAGAATTTAAAATCATTTGACGATTTCGAGAATCATATTACGATTTATAAGTTGAATCCGCTTCCATACGGCCATTACAAGATTATAGCATCAAACAATGCCGAATTCAAAAATGACGGAGAAAAAAAAAAAGTAGTCACTTCGAACCTTATCGTTTCTGATATTTTTTTATCTGCTTCCTTAGACACGGAAACAGATGATTATGACATGTACAAAGCCTTGTTGATTAATCGAAAAACAGGTGCTCCTTATGCCAATAAATCGCTGAATTTATACAAAATCATAAATAAAAATATTGAGCTAATTACAAAGCTTAAAACAGATAAAAAAGGTGAATTTTTCTATAAATCTTATTCCAGTACAAAACATAATGATTTAGATGACTTAGAAATATTTCTTCCTGAAGAGAATCAACTTATTGATTTAATGGATTTAAATGAAGTTCCAGAGCATTTGGATGAGGACGACGATTCAGATGGGAGTACACAATTTCAAACTATGTCTGATCGAGCAATTTACCGACCTGGACAAGAAATTTATTTTAAATCAATTTTGTACAACAATCATAAAATTAAAGGTCGTGTACTTACGAATGAAAAAATTAATGTGTCATTGTTAGACGCTAATCACCAAAAAATTGATTCATTATCATTGACAACGAATGAATTTGGTTCTATCAATGGAAAATTCAAAATTCCTGCGCAGAAATTATCGGGTTCATTTCGTCTTGAGTTAAAAACAAGAAATAATGAATCAGGAAGTCACTATTTTCGTGTAGAAGAATATAAACGTCCAACTTTCAAAGTAGAATTTGAGCAAAATAAAGAAACCTATACGCACACAGATACCGCCGTTTTTGTTGGTAAAGTAGAATCCTTAGCAGGAGCTAAATTATCCGATGCCTCAGTGAGATATAAGGTAAATTTTTATAATAACAAAACTTACAAAAATATTAATTACATAGACTCCTTAATTCAAACCAACGATGAAGGAAAATTTTACATTAAAATTCCTTTATCGGATACTGTCTTTAGTCGACTCAATGATTTTAGATTAAACTATTCCGTAGAAGTAACCAATCAGTCGGGAGAAATGCAACAAGCTTCGGATGGGTACAATTTTACAACCAAAGCATGGAGATTAACAATAAACACCGAGCAAAAACTAGAAGAAGGAAAATGGTCTAAAATCAATATCGTTACCTTGAATCAACATGGACATCCGTTAAAGTTTGCCGGCAAAGTCAGAATTTTTAAAATAGACAGGCAAAAAAAACCTATTACTTATAAGTTTAGTCAATATTTTAAAGATGTCAATTATCACCTGCTTCAAAATCAGGAATATGAAAAATACTTCCCCTTGTATTTTGATGAACAAACGATTAAAGAAAAATCTAGAACGCTTATTGCTTCGTATGATTTTGACACCAAGGACACATCTTTGGTCAAAATAGATTCCAACTTATTTAAAAAAGGGATTTATGAGGTGGAAGCTTACAGTATTCAAGGCACCGATACTATCCGAAATTTTGCAGATATAGCGATTTATGATGCACAGACAAAAAAAGTAAATAATGCTAATTTCTTTTCCTTCAAATTGGATAAGAATACATATACCGTTGGCGACAACGTAAAAATTACTTTCCAGACGGATGTAGAAAATCCAGCAAATCTATTTTTATTTGAAAGCTTTGGAAGTAAAAAACAACCTACTCAAGTTTTGAAATGGAAAAATAGAGAAGTTACGTATAATTTTAAACTTACCGATAAAATGGTGTCTCCGACGGTCTCTATTACCGCACTTTTCGTTAAGAATAACCAGTTACAACATTATGATATCTATGTGCCTGTTTTGGAGAACGATAAAAATATAAAGATTACAGCACATACATTCAGAGATAAAATAAGCCCAGGGCAAAAAGAAAAATGGCGTTTTACGTTGAAAGCTAAAGATAATAACCTTTCCGCTGAATTCTTAGCCAGCATGTACGACAGTTCCTTGGATGCTTTCGCCAGTAATTCTTTTCCATCGCAATTCTCACTGTATTATGATTATTTCAGAATTCAATATTACTATATCTTAAGAGAATTCAATCAGCAAGGTGTCAGCCATACTTTATTTAATAAACCATCTAATTACTCTGAAACAGGAAATTCAATATCAATTCCACGCACCTATAACTTATGGATTCCGCAAGAATACAATTATTTAAGAAGAAATTTCGATGATGATAGCAATACAATAGAGGAAGTGGTAGTTCGTGGTTATGGAATTCAAAATAAAGTAGCGATGACTGGCTCAGTTACATTATCAAGTGATGTTTCTGGCTTCGCAACTGGTTCCACAAATGGAGTCGAAGGAGAAGCCGTATTCCAAAGCGTTGCACTATATGACGAATTAAAAGACCCTAATCTAAGAGCTGAAGTAGAAGCATTAAAAAATAAAGACAATCAAAAACAACTCAACAACGTACAAGCTCGAACAAACTTACGAGAAACAGCTTTCTTCTACCCGACGCTTTATACCGATGCGGAGGGAAATGTATCTTTTGAATTTGATTCACCAGAAGCTTTGACGAAGTGGAAATTGCTTTTATTTGCGCACAGCAAAACATTACAATCAGGTTCGGCTACATTTTTCACGCAGACACAAAAGCAGTTGATGGTCAGACCGAATCTTCCGCGCTACTTCCGTGAAGGCGATAAAATCACGCTGAAAACTCAAATCCAAAACCTAAGTAAACAAGTACAAAAGGGTAATGCACGTATTCAAATCATCAATCCGGAGACAAACGACGATATTACCACACAATTTATTACCGAAAATAGCACCAAATCTTTTGAAGCTGACGCTTCGAAAAATACCCTAGTAGAATGGGATGTCATTGTTCCAAAAGACTACCCTACCGTACATATCAAAATGGTTGCAGCTGGCGAAGAATTTTCTGATGGAGAACAACAAGAATTAGCAATCCTTCCAAATAGAATTTTAGTTTCGGAAACCGAAAAAATTGTATTAAAACCAAATCAGACGCATGAATATAATATTGGAGCTGCCAATAAAGACAATTTGCAAGCACGTATTCAGGTACAAAGCAATCCAATACTAGAGATTATTTCGGCATTGGATTATTTGAAAAACTATCCTTACGAATGCAATGAGCAAATCGTTAGTAAATGGTTTGGGTTAAAAATGGTGGAATACATTGGAAAAAATTTTCCAGCGATTGCAACCTATTTCAAATCTTTAAATACCACTGAAGCAAATGGAAGATTAGAAGATAATGCGACTTTGTCTCTATTGAAATTAGAGGAAATGCCTTGGCTTCGGGATATACAACATGATGAAGCTAAACTAAAAGCCATAGCGCAGTTATTTAGTTCCAGCATGCAACAAGAATTAAAAAGCATAGAACAAAAAATCAGCAAAAATCAGATGCCTTCGGGAGGCTATGCATGGTTTGATGGCGGTAAAGAAAACATCTACATTTCTACACGTATCTTGGAAGTGATGGGTAAAGCGTTATTACTTGACCACACATTGATTAATGCTAACATGAAGGCAATTGCACAAAAGTTAGTTACGTATTTGGATAGCGACTCCACGATTTTTAATCCAAAATACAATTACCATAATGCTTTAGATTATCTGTACGCGCGTCATTATTGGAATGGAACTAATCCTTTGGATAAACAAAAAGTAGAAAAAATACAAGCTGTATTGCAAAAATCATCCTTAACCACAGCCAATCAACCAGCAGGTTTAGCCGCCAAATCTTGGGTTTCGAGTCAATTGTTTGGAACGGGTAAAACATCCAATGAACTTAAAAACCGTATCACACAAGAAGCTATTTTCGATTCGGAAAAAGGCATGTATTGGGAATCCAACAATTCTTATTTCAATAGCAGCAGCCTACAATCGTACATGGTCGAAGCATATAAATTGCATGATCCAAGCAAATTGCTCGATATCTCACAATGGTTATTCTACAGCAAACAAGCCAATCATTGGCAAACAACATGGATGACAGTAGATGCAGTTTATGCGCTATTATTGGCTAACAATCAAAAAGATTTTAGTGTAGAAAATACCGTAAATGTTTGGGTAGATAATACTCCAATTGAACAAAATAAATCTGTTCTAGGTCAGTTCACAAAATCGCTAAGCAAAGCAGAATTAACTACAGACAAACAAGTCAAAATTCAAAACAATAACGAAAGAACAATTTTTGGAAATATTGTTCATCAGTATTTCAGTCCATTAGAAGTCATTCAAAAAACACTAAAAGATATTTCAGTAAACAAGCAATACTTGGTCGAAAGAAATGGCAAATGGGTAGAAACTTCGGAAGCGAAATTGGGCGAACGCATCAAAGTTAAAATAACGGTCGTAAACGACAATCCTTTACAATATGTGCATATCAAGGATGCTAGACCATCAGGTGTAGAACATATCTATCAACCGTCAGGTTACAAATGGTGGCAAGGTTATTATTTCATGAGCAAAGATGCTTCTACGAATTATTTCTATGACAATTTGAAAAAAGGATTGACAGAATTAGAATATGAAATCAAAGCAAACAATGTCGGTGTATTCAATTCAGGAATTACAACCGTAGAATGTATGTACGAACCTTCGGTAAGTGCACGTTCTGAAAATAAAGTATTAACGATAGTGCTATAAGTTAGGTTGGTTAAAAGAAAAGTCCCTTTGAATAAACAAAGGGAATTTTCATCTTCTTATCTTTTCTGTTCTACTCGAACAATCTTTTCTTTTGAATCTACCACCTTATCTTTTTTAGCGTTGCTCAGTGTATGACCTCCTAATATTGGTGCAATCACCAACCCTACCAAACATGTTAATTTAATCAAGATATTCATAGAAGGACCAGAAGTATCTTTGAAAGGATCACCTACAGTATCACCAGTAACAGCAGCTTTATGTGCATCCGAACCTTTGAACGTCATTTCGCCATTTATTTCTACACCAGCTTCAAAAGATTTTTTGGCATTATCCCAAGATCCACCCGCATTATTTTGGAAAATAGCCCACATGACACCAGATACGGCAACACCAGCCATATAAGCACCTAATGCCTCTGCCCCCATTACAAAACCTACAATAATTGGAGTCACAATCGTAATTGCGCCTGGCAGCATCATTTCGCGTAAGGCAGCTTTTGTAGATATATCCACACATTTTCCATATTCTGGCTTGCCCGTTCCTTCCAAAATGCCTGGTATCTCACGGAATTGGCGACGGACTTCGTTTACCATATCCATTGCCGCCTTACCCACAGATTGCATCGCTAAAGCGGAGAAAACGACAGGAATCATACCTCCGATAAATAAAGCAGCCAATACATCCGCTTTGAAAATATTAATTCCGTCTATACCCGTGAAAGTCACATATGCAGCAAATAAAGCCAAGGCTGTCAACGCCGCAGAAGCTATAGCAAATCCCTTACCTACCGCAGCAGTGGTATTTCCTACAGAATCCAACACATCCGTACGTTGGCGTACCTCTTTTGGCAATTCGCTCATTTCTGCAATTCCTCCTGCATTATCTGCTATTGGTCCAAAAGCATCAATGGCCAATTGCATCGCTGTTGTCGCCATCATTGCCGAAGCCGCAATAGCGACCCCATAGAAACCTGCTAAAGAATACGAACCCCAAATGGCTAATGCAAATAATAGTACCGACGAAAAAGTCGAAATCATACCATTCGCCAAGCCTGCAATAATATTGGTGGCCGCTCCAGTTGAAGAATTTCGAACAATATTCAATACCGGTTTTTTACCCAATCCAGTATAATATTCTGTAAATGCAGAAATCAATCCACCTACTGCCAAGCCAACAATTGTGGAATAAAACACATTCATTCGATCAATATCCTTATAGCCTTCTCCAAAAAATTTCATTTGAATAACTTCAGGAAGCATATATCTAATTAAAAAGAAACAAGCGATTACGGTAAGGATTATAGAAATCCAATTACCTAAATTCAAAGCGCCTTGCACTTGATTTTCTTTCGCATCATTAGAAGAAACTTTTACGAAGAAAGTCCCAATAATAGAAGCCAAAATACCTACTCCAGCGATGACGATAGGTAATAAAATGGGGCCCATACCATTGAAAGCATCTGTAAAAACGCCACCATTGGCTTCCGCCATATCTTTGATAATATAATTTCCCAATACCATAGAAGCTAAAACCGTAGCCACATACGAACCAAATAAATCGGCACCCATTCCAGCTACATCTCCTACATTATCACCCACATTATCCGCAATTGTTGCTGGATTACGCGGATCATCTTCTGGAATTCCAGCTTCTACCTTACCTACTAAATCTGCTCCTACGTCAGCGGCTTTGGTGTAAATTCCACCACCTACACGTGCAAATAAAGCAATAGATTCTGCTCCTAAAGAGAATCCAGCTAAAGCTTCTAAAACAATGGTCATTTCGTTATAAAAACTACCATTGCCTGTTACAAACATTTTTAGGAAGAGTAGAAAAAATACACTTAACCCTAAAACAGCCAAGCCTGCAACACCTAAACCCATTACCGTTCCACCCGAAAAAGAAACTTTTAACGCCTGCGGAAGACTTGTACGGGCCGCCTGTGTCGTGCGTACATTGGCACTCGTAGCAATGCGCATCCCTATATTTCCTGCCAAAGCAGAGAAAAATGCGCCAAACACAAAGGCAACTACAATAATCCAATGTGTGGTCTCCACCATTGTAGAGACAAAAAATAATGCAATCGCTGCAATAACCACAAAAATTAATAGAATACGGTACTCCGCTTGTAAGAATGCCATTGCGCCTTCCTTGATACTTTTGGAAATAAATTGCATCTTACTTTCTCCTGAGTCTTGTTTATTGACCCAACTAGCTTTTGAAACCATGAATAGTAACCCCAAAACAGCGAGCGCTGCTGGCAAGTAAATCATTAAGTTTTCCATAAAAAAAGTTTATTTTGGTTATAATAAAGCTATCATTTTTTTTGGAAAACAAGAAACTTTAATCTATTAATTTTAAAGGAGTTGTGATTGAATTACAATAAACCTAATTGGCCTTCCAATGGTAGTTATCAGTTAATAAGGATACTTTACCTTCATCAATCAATTCCCGCAATACAGACAATTTTTTAGCATCATCACCTACTGTCAATGCATCGATGAGTTCATGCAATGACATCGGCTTTTCTAATAAAAGAACTCGAATTTCTTGTTCAATCTTTGCATCTATTCCTTCTACGTGTTTACGTTTTAGACATAAATCACATTCTCCGCAAGGTTTCGTATTCCTTTCTCCAAAATATGCTAGAATTGCGTTACTTCTGCATTCTTTGGTGTCCAGAAAATGATAAATAGCTTTAATCTGCTCTTCTTTAACATCTTTACGTTCTCGAATAAATTCCGTATCAATAAACAGATTTTTATAATCCACCCGAGGCTGCAGAAAGGTCAATTGAGGCTTATCGGTGCTCTTTAAGTATGAACCAACTTGTTGTTTTTCTAAACCATCGAGCATTTGCACGATGGTTTCATAAGGAACACCCAATTTTTTCGCAAACTCAAATTCATTGATAGGCACATAAAAATCAAAAACACCACCGTAAGTGCGTAATATCGCTTTGATCAAAGGATCATATTTCGCTGCCTGCACCTGAAATTTATACAAATCTTGAAAATCAATTTCAAATTTGAATCGTGATGGAATAAATACAGCTTCCGATAAACTCAACCAACCATCGCGCTCTAGAAATTTCAGCGCACTCATCGTCGGAACCACTTCTAATTTGTATTTTTTAACAAATTCTACCAAGTCAAAATCTACAGTGATATTTTTTCCTGCGCCATAGGCAATCTGGTAATGATTGGCTAAATAATGATAGGTTTGCTGTATAAGTTGAACCGAAGGAAAACTATCCTGAAAATTTTTCCACAACTTATCCCTATCCTCCTGCTGATAAAGTAATACTGGGAAAGCCCTTTTTCCATCTCGACCTGCTCGACCCGCTTCTTGGTAATAAGCTTCCAACGAATCTGGAATATCGATATGAATCACAAAACGGACATCTGGCTTATCAATGCCCATTCCAAAAGCATTTGTTGCCACAATAACCCGAGTTTTATTAGAAGTCCAAGCATTCTGTTTGGACTCTCGTTCCTTCATTGTCAAGCCTGCATGATAAAAATCAGAAGGTACCCCATGATTCAACAAAAAACGAGCAACTTCCTGCGTTTCTCGTCGATTACGCACATAAACCACACCCGAACCACCAATCTTCTTTACAATTCGCAACATACGGTTCATTTTGTTTTCCTCGTTCAAGGCCATATAACCCAAATTGGGTCGGGCAAAGCTCTTGGAGAACACATTCTTTTGTCGGAAATTGAGCCTTTTCTGCATATCTTCAACTACTCTCGGCGTAGCAGAAGCAGTTAAAGCCAAAATTGGAATATTTGGATGTGCTTCACGCAAATCAGCCAATTGCAAATAGGAAGGACGAAAATCATATCCCCATTGGGAAATACAATGCGCCTCATCAATAGCAAACAAATTGACCTTCATATACTTAATGCGCTCGCGCACCAAATCAGAATAAAACCGTTCGGGTGCGATATATAGAAATTTAATTTTCCCAAAAATGCAATTATCCAAAGCGATATCCACTTCGCGATAATTCATACCCGAATAAATCGCAATAGCTTCGATACCTTTGCTTCGCAAATTTTCGATTTGGTCTTTCATCAATGCAATCAAAGGCGAAATAACAATACAAATTCCTTCATTCACCATAGCAGGTACTTGAAAACAAATGGATTTACCACCGCCCGTAGGCATCAGCGCCAAAGTATCTTTACCTTGCAATACGGACTGTATAATATCCTCTTGCAAAGGCCTGAACTCGTCATAACCCCAATATTGTTTTAGTATGGAATGAATCGTAGTGCTCATGTTTATTCCTCTTGCCAAACATAAGCAAAATTATTTTTTAGAATATAAAGTCTGTCTGAATTACTTTCCAACGCATTTTTTAATCGTGTTATTGTTTTATCGCTGTTGCTGCCATCAACGATGATGATAGCTTTGGGATTTAGGGAATGTAAGTTATTTATGTCGGTGTAATTGTTTTTACGCCACAACACAAAATCAACTTCTGAAGGAAGCTCTAATGTTTTAATCTCCAGAATTAAGATTTTATATTTACCTAACTCGATCAATCTATTTTGTCTTTCGTTAGCGGCGATAGATGTAAATCCCATTTTATCTTCCGAAGAATAAAGTCTTAAATCTGGCAAGACACTAAATTGTAAGGTACTATGCTGCAATGAATCCAACGTAGAATACAGCATAACCTTGTTGTCCTTTATGAGAGAAATGCCGATCTCCGAACGTGTATTATAAAATTTTAATGCTGAGTAATTAGATTTTTGATAGAAGTTGTAACTATTAAACATCGTTAAGACAAAGAGAGCACTCATCAGTACTATAAAACCTTTGGCAACTTTTGAATTTAAAGCAACGACCAATGCCAAAATTCCTATTCCCAGAATGAAAACCTGGCTCCAGTGCCAATCCACACCATGCACTACCGCAGCAGGTAGCTGTTCAATCCCTTTCAACCCACTCATCATAAAATTGAGCAACCACTCCACAATTTTCCCCAAAAGTTGATTAGTCCATTCCAATGGAATCATTACCAAGCCTATCCCTACATACATTATCAATGTACTTGGAATCGCAATAAACAGATTTGCTAACAAAAAGTAGTTCGGAAATTGCCCAAAATAATAAAGTGTCAATGGCAAAGTAAATAACTGTGCTGCAATGGAAACATAGACATATTCAAGCACATAGTTGAACCATTTATTTTGTGTGAGATAATAGTTCTTGAGAATTGGATATAGCAAAATTATTCCCAAAATTGCCATATACGACAACTGAAAACCTACATCAAATAAATAATTTGGCGAGAACAACAAAATAAACAAAGCCGAAGCCGCCAAGGTATTCAAAGGGATTTGCTTTCGATTAATAAGGATGGAACTCACAAAAAACGAAATCATAATTCCTGCTCTCAATATAGGTGGACTCATACCTGTCAAGATTACATAAGCCCATATCGCCAAAAGAATGATAATTGATTTTAGCAATCTTCCATACGGAAATCGGTCCATCCAACGAAACACAAAATTCAATAAAGCAAAAACCAAACTCACGTGCAATCCCGATACACTCAATACATGAATGGTACCCGTACTGGTGAATGCCGAAATGGTACTTTGATCGATTTGGGAACGATATCCGAATATCAAAGCAACAGCCACATTAAAGGCTTCATCCTCCTTTATGTAATTTCGAAATTTAGCAATAAGTTGAGTTCGCAAATCTAAAGAATACGCTATCAACTTATTCCCGAATCCTTTATCCAAGATTTCAACTTCTTCCGAATTCAAGAGACATTGTGCTTCAATGCCTTTGTTAGCTAAATAGGCTTTATAATCAAATTCTTTGGGATTAAAAGGTGGATTAACCGCATTAAGTTTATTTACGAAAGCCATCTTATCACCGTAGTTAAATTGTTGGTCTTTTAGAGAATCCCGAAGAATTGTCAACATCAGTTTTCCAGAAACCACGCTGGATTGCGCTGAATCCGAAGCTACTTGCAGTTTCACAGGAAACCTAATCGTTTTCTCTTTATAAATAGGTTCGTCATCCACAATTCCGACATATTGTAACGCAGGATAGGAAGAATGATAGTTTTTGATGTGCTTGGACTGAGTACTCGCATACTGATAATAACCATAAAAAATAACTATCCCACTAAAGCAAATGCTGAATAGATACTTTTGAGAAAAGCTTTTGAAATAAGATAGCACAACAAAGAGGAACAATAGCAATCCTATTCCAATTAATAGAATTTTCGGTGACAGACCGGAATTTGAGCCAACAGCAATAAGAATGCCCGTTATATATAGCAATAAGGCTTTCAGCATAGGAACTTTGCCGATAGTCAAATCTAAAATATCGGCTTTTACCATTGCCATCTCACTTGCAATTTAATGTCCGTCTTCTTATTACCTTCAATTAAATCTAAGCCAGACCCAACATTTTCTCGATTAAAATACTGTGTCAAAGCATATCGAAACCAAATATCCGTGGACTTGAATAATCTGTACCGCGCATTCAAATAGGTCCGAATTCCCTTATCATAATACATCGGAAAACTAGAAGCATAAAGCACATCGCTTTCATAAGAATAGATCCTAGAATCATAATCCCTAGTATTAAAATAGGAAGCCCGAACATTCAAATTCAACTTGTTACGAAGTCCTTTCCAAGACATATCTTGAAAGATCATATAACCTTCACTTCGATTGTCTAATTCTTTTTCAAAGAGGGACAACTCTGCGCGAGTCTTGATATTCCAAATTTCATTTAGCTTGTACTGATATTCCAATCGAACTTGATTTCGAACCACATCTGCTAAGATATTTTCATTTGCTTTAGGCAATGCTAGATTTTCTTGTTTAATTCTATAGCGATAGCGAACCAAAACTTTCCTCGCTTGTACCAAGAGTAAGTCGCCTGCGACAAAAAATCCACCCTTGATTTGGACCATCCACACGGAATCGAAGCCACGGAAACTTAAACATATCCACATAATTAACCCATTCAAACTTTCTAGTAACATGATAAACCACGCCAGTATACAACCCTTTTTCATTCGAAATATTAGAACCTTCTGAAACATTTTGAGCAAAAAAACTATGGTAATTTCGCTGAAAGTTTCTATAGTTTACAAAAGCTGAAACTTTGGGATGAAGACTGGCAATAATGCCATTTACGGTTGCTAAACCTGCATCTATACTGTGTGCTGTTTCACCAAATAGATAAAAATTACGGAAGTTGTATTTATAATTTATTCCGACCTGGAGCAAATCTTTCCCTTCAAAATCATATTGATTTCTAACTTCATTGCCTCTAATAATTTCCCCTTTATACCTTGTATATAATCCTGTAATTCCTAATTTCAAACGCTTATATTGATAAGTTATATCCGAGCCCACGACGAATTGTTTGATAGCATCTCGATAAGATTGTTCTGTTGGAGTACGATGCAAACCAGAACTATTTATGGTCTTTATCAGGTTCGTATGATCAGTCTTTTCTATATTTCCACTCAAGTGATTGTAAGCCATGAATGGTATTACTGTGAATCGTTTAAAAGCGAGTTGTGTAGCAATGCCTCGATGAAAGTTATTTTCATTCATCGAAGAATAAGACCTCAAACCAATACCTTGCTTTGCGACTGCACCTATCCACGCGCCTTTGTCAAAACTCAACCCATTCCAAATCACCAATCCTTGTCCACTTTGTATAGCGAAATCGCCTATTACAACTTTACGTATAGTTTTATTTACATCATTGATTTCGAGATAGCCTGAATAAAAATCAAAACCTCGCTTTTGAGCCAAGGTAAAGAAAGGTTCACCTGCATCTTTCTCTGCATTCAGACCAATCTTAATTTTTTGTTGATAATTCCATCGGTATCGCAACGAATATGCGTTAGGGTCACCCAAATATCTGGAACGATTTTCATCTGTAATGGAATACCCTTGTAGCTTTTCCAAAGTCCGACCAAAGCGTAGCATCAAACTATGCTCGTCTTCTTTTCCAATGCTTCTCCAAGACAAATCTTTCAAAGAAGATTTTTGCCCGACAAACACAAACTGTCTGAGTAAAGTAATGGTCTGCAAATCCAGACCTACAATACCTTGCAGTTCCAACACATTGATAAAATCTCCCGATAATTCACGATGAAGGATAATATTGTTGACTTGCTGCGGAGAGAGAAATAAAATCGATGATAATTCCTCATTGGTTACTTTATTCAAATCCAGAGGATTTTTCATAATACTATACAAGCGCTCCATTACCTCACTGACATCAACATTTTCACCCAAATCTTCGCTAATCTGCTCCAGTAAAAGTTCTTCAAAATTAGACTCCAATTCTTGCGCAAATAATATCGGATTTACGAAAAAGAATAGAAAAGTCCAAAAGAAAATACTAAAACGCATTAGCCAAAGCAATTTGTGGTGAAGAGCCTAATCTGGTATGGAAAGCAGAAGAAACATCAAACTGAAACCTATTCCATTTCAATCCAATCCCTCCAAAATATTGCATGGGGTTAGAGCTGGCTCCCGCTCGAAGAATTACTATATCTGCAGTGGAATACGCTATGCCAGACCTGATATTTATCCCCTGATCAAATTCGTAATACACATCTGTTGTCAAAGACAATATATTCGAAATTTTATAAAGAAATCCTGCTGCTGCTTCCGTTGGTAAATATTGTTCAGTATCGTCTTTGAATTTTGTGAGTGTGGTATTTCTAAATAGCAACCCAACATTAACTTTCTCTCCTAGCTTGATCAAGGCTCCCAAATCAAGAGAGAAAGCATTATCATTCACATAATCCTGAACATGAAAACGATGATAGTTGGCAGAAACCGAAGTTGAAAAAACGCCACCAAAACTTCTAGCATAAACAAGATTTCCTGTAAGGAAGGATGAAACTTGAGCTATCCCGTAATTCCTTATCCCCAGCCCAATCGCCCCGATATGCTTTAAAGGCACTCCCAAATATGCCGCCTGTGTTCGAAGATCTTTGGTCATGAAATGTGGTTGATATGTTGTAGCTAAGTGCGTAGAACTAAGATCAGCCAAGCCTGCTGCATTACACGTAATACTATAAAGGGATTCACTCGCTAACCCCGTATTTCCCATTCCATGAAAAGGTGCCGCATTAAAAGTTTGGGCACACAGTTGCACTGGTAACAATAAGATAAATAGTATACGTGTGATCATTTATTAGGCTTTGAGGTTATATTAAATTTAATAAAGAAAAACCAAATATTGAAATATAATTAATTTAAAAGAAAATATACTTTAGCAAAAAAGACCAGTCATTGACTGGTCTTTCCTATTATATTTTCTGCGAATTATGCATCAATTCGTGCGTATCTGGCATTTTTCTCAATAAACTCACGACGCGGAGCTACCTCATCTCCCATCAACATTGAGAATACACGATCACACTCTGCCGCGTTTTCAATTGTAACTTGTCTCAACGTACGGTGTTCAGGATTCATAGTTGTATCCCACAATTGTTCAGCGTTCATCTCACCAAGACCTTTGTAACGTTGTACACTTACAGAATCTTCTTTACCAGAACCTTTCAAACGTTGGATAGCTGCCAAACGTTGATCTTCTGTCCAAGCATATTCGTGCTCTTTACCTTTCTTCACCAAATATAACGGAGGTGTAGCAATGTAAATATAGCCTCTCTCAATTAGCTCACGCATGTATCTGAAATAGAATGTCAAAATCAACGTAGCAATGTGGCTACCATCGACATCGGCATCGGTCATGATGATAATCTTGTGATAACGAAGTTTTGCCAAGTTCAAAGCCTTTGGATCATCTTCGGTTCCTACCGAAACACCCAAAGCTGTAAACATATTTTTGATCTCTTCGTTTTCGTAGATTTTGTGCTCCATAGCCTTTTCTACGTTCAAGATTTTACCACGAAGAGGCATAATCGCTTGATAATTACGATCACGACCTTGCTTAGCCGTACCACCCGCCGAATCTCCCTCGACGAAGAATATCTCACATAATGCAGGGTCATTGCTCGAACAGTCAGCTAATTTACCAGGCAAACCCGAACCGCTCATTACCGTCTTACGCTGAACTAACTCACGTGCTTTACGTGCCGCCGCTCTAGCTTGTGCCGCAATAATTACTTTCTGAACAATAGTCTTAGCTTCTTTCGGATTTTCTTCCAAATATTGACCTAGAATCTCTCCAACAGCAACATCTACCGCGCCCATTACTTCGGTATTACCTAATTTCGTTTTTGTCTGACCTTCGAATTGAGGTTCAGCAACTTTAACCGAAATTACAGCAGTAAGACCTTCACGGAAGTCATCACCTGTTACCTCTACTTTAGAGTTTTTCAATAAGCCAGAATCATCAGCATATTTTTTCAAAATACGTGTCAAACCTCTACGGAAACCAGCAACATGGGTACCACCTTCAATGGTATTGATATTGTTTACGTAAGAGTGAACGTTTTCTGAATATGTATCATTATATTGGAAAGATAACTCTACTGGAATTCCTTGTTTGATACCTTCCAAATAAATGGGTTCAGGAATCAACGCTGAACGTGTTCCGTCTAAGAATTTAACAAATTCTTGCAAACCACCTTCAGAATGGAATACATCCGTACGATCTGTACCGTCTTCATTTTGCTCACGCTTATCAATTAGGGTTAATGTAACACCTTTATTTAAGAATGATAGCTCACGAAGACGATTCGCTAATGTATCGTAGTTGTAAATAGTAGTTTGTGTGAAAATCTCTGGATCTGGCGAGAAAGTAACAATAGTTCCTGTTTTGTCAGAAACACCTACTTCTTTCACCTCATACATAGGTTTACCGCGCTCATATTCTTGGTTATATATTTTACCATCGCGGTGAACTTCTGCTTTCAAGTGCGTAGATAATGCATTCACACAGGAAACACCTACACCGTGCAAACCACCTGAAACTTTGTATGTATCTTTATCGAATTTACCTCCGGCGTGAAGAACAGTCATAACCAACTCCAAAGCTGATTTATTTTCTTTTTTGTTGATTCCTGTCGGAATACCACGACCATTATCTTTTACGGAGATCGAATTATCTTCTAAAATAGTAACAACAATATCATTACAATATCCTGCAACTGCCTCATCGATAGAGTTATCGACTACCTCATATACTAAGTGGTGCAAACCTTTGGGTCCTGTATCACCAATATACATGGAAGGTCTCTTACGTACCGCTTCTAAACCTTCTAAAACCTGAATATTATCCGCTGAATACGTCGTAGGATTGTTTTTTTCTTCGCTCATGAATTAAAAAAAATCTGATTAATTTAACATTCAAAGTTAATAAAAATAAGGGACTTAAACAACCATTTCACACGATGAAAAACAGGTATTTTAGTCGGACTAGAATGAAAAAAATAACAAAAAATGGAATTTTAATTTTTTTATAGTAGGTTTGTTCCTTAAACTGAAAATAGACATCAAATGAATAGATTTTTATCAAACTTATCGAAAATCACTTTAGGTATCGCTATTGTAGCTGGAGCTGCATCATGTGGTCAAAATACATCAAATACTACAGCAGCAAAAGGTGATAGCACTTCATCTACTGCACCTGCAACTAAAACTGCTGATAAAATTGTTTACGTAAACGCGGACACTTTATCTGCTCAATACGAATATTTCAAAGATGCTAAAGCGAAATTAGAAGGTAAAGCAAAAAAAGCGCAAGAAAATTTACAGTCTAAAGGTCAAGCTTTTCAAAGAGAATTAGCTGAGGCAGAACAAAAAGCTGCGACAATGAGTGCTTCGGAGCGTCAAGCAACAGAAGAAAGATTAGCCCGTAAACAACAAGAATTAGCGCAATTAAATCAAAATGCTTCTGCATCTTTAGCACAAGATGAGCAATCTGAAATGACTGCAGTGTACAACTCTATCACAGAGTACTTGACTAAACACGCAAAAGATAATGGTTACCAATATGTGTTAACTTACTCTAAAACGAATCCTGCAGTAATTTACGCGGATGAAAAATTAGACATCACAAAAGAAGTTGTTGCCGCTTTAAACAAAGAATATAAAGCTAAAAAAACAGACAAAAAATAATATAGCTTACAGCTATAAAACAAAAAGGGATTTAATCGATGGATTAAATCCCTTTTTGTTTTATTTTTAAATTATAAACAACAATTATGATAGTTCACATCTTGTCTGCTGAATCGCATCCTTTTGAATGGATAGATATCACCAATCCTACTTTAGAAGATTTCAAAGAGTTGAAAGAAAAATTCAATCTGCGAGAAGCTTCCATAAAAGACTGCTTGGAAATTGGTCATCTTCCCAAAATAGAAGAATTTGAGAATTATCATTTTTTGATTATCCGCTCCACACCTCCCAAATTGGAAGAAGCGTCCGATTCATTGACTGAAATTACGGATAGAATTTCCATTTTCTATGGACAGAATTTCGTAATCACCACCCATAGAAGTCAAATTCCCTTTTTAGAGCACATTCAACGTCTAGACAGCAAGAGCAAGGTGCTGTCCTCCAGTAAATCACTTGTTAATACGTTAGTTTCTGAAGCCTTGAAATCATTTGAGACAATGGTATTAGGAGAAATGGCGACAAAATTGGATGAGTACGAGGAGATTGTATTTCTACATCAGAAGCGCAAGCCTTTCCTCAAAAAACTATATTATATCAAGCGACAGATTGATGTAATTCGTTCTATTTTGGTTTTGTATAAAGATATAGTGGATTATTTTCATTTACCAGAATACAGAAATATTTACACCCAAGACCTTCGTGATTTATTTTCGAGAACGAGTACTTTGTATCGCAACGCTTCCGAAAATACAGCACAACTCTTATCTATTTATTTCAATATAGAATCCAATCATACTAATGAGATAATGCGCATACTGACCATTATCTCGGTATTCTTTATGCCATTGACATTTATTGTAGGCGTGTACGGGATGAATTTTGACATCATGCCCGAGTTGCATTGGGAATATGGTTACCCTATAGTACTTTGTTCTATGTTGGGATTAAGCCTAATAATTTACCTTTGGTTCAAAAGAAAGAAGTGGTTATAGCTTATTCGCTTTAGGTGTAGTCGCTATAAATTCTTTTAAGTAATAAGGCTCGAAGTAAATCAAATCTTCGAATTCTTGATTCGTATACTTCTCAAACGCAGCAGCAGATAGATATGCTGATGAATGTTTATAAGTTGTGTCAATCGCGATATTAGCCTGATCCGATAATAAATCTTTCAATTTCGCAGCACCAGAACCAAATAAACGCAGCTGATAATTAGAATAATCAGAAAAAGTATCCGCATCAATAATCTCTGCCTTTGTCTCCTCTACTACCTTTCCTTGACCATTAAAAACCATCATGTACACTTCCATACGACGCGCATCCAGCATCGGAACATATATTACTTCAGACTGTATAGATGATTTCGTAAAGCCTCTATACATACTTTCTAAAGTATTAATAGCCAACAAGGGAATATCTAATGCATAACATAATCCTTTTGCAGTAGACACTCCAATTCGTAAGCCTGTGTAGGAACCTGGACCTTTACTTACTGCAACAGCTGCAAGTTGTGCATAAGTAATATTTGTTCTTTGCAAAAGCTCGTCGATAAACAAGGTCAATTTAGTGGCATGCAAATTTGGTTCTGCCGCATCTATTTGATCTATTACTTGTCCATCCAGACTTAATGATATCGAGCAAACTTCTGTTGCTGTATCTATTTGCAAAATATACGTACTCATTATAACTTAATCAATTAAGGAACAGGATCATGTCCATGTCCACCCCAGGGATTACAACTAGCTATACGTTTAATTGTGAGCCAGCCTCCTTTAAAAGGACCGTACTTCGTTATCGACTCTTTGCCATATTGCGAACAAGTCGGTGTATAACGACAATTAGCTCCCAACAACGGTGAAATAAAAAGCTGATAAACTTTTATTATAAACAAAAAAAGGTGTTTCAAACACCACAGTAAAAAATTCCATATGCTAAGAAGAAATTTCATGCACCAACTGTTTTAATGTCTTATTCATTTTGACAAATAACAATTCATAACTCAATTCTTCTTTACCAACATATTGAATTGCCATATCCAAATGTAAGGAGAGTTTATTCACTTCCTCATATAAGATTTCATTTTTTTGCAGACGATACACTTCACGCATCAATCTTTTGATACGATTACGATCATGTGCTCTTTTGAATCGACGTTTGGAAACAGAAAGAATTACCTCAACAGGAGTAGATGAAGGCTGTAAAGCACCAACTAAATATACCACCCGGAAAGGGTAAACGATAAAAGAAGAACCACTATGGAAAAGAGAATCAATTTTTCTCCTACTACACAGTCGTTCTTCTTTCGTAAATGTTTTTTTCATTAGATGACTAGTTTGGCCGGAATATAGCCACAGTAAAAGTCACCGGCGCTAAAGAAAAGAATTAGCCTTTGTGACGGTATTCGTCAGAAACTGTTAGACGTTTTCTACCTTTTGCTCTACGAGAAGCTAATACTCTTCTACCATTAGCTGTGCTCATACGCTCTCTAAAACCGTGTTTATTTCTTCTTTTTCTTTGCGAAGGCTGAAATGTTCTTTTCATGACGCTCTATTATCTTTATTTATTTTTCTCTATTAACCAATATTACCCTCTAAGAGGAATGCAAAAGTACTGTATAATTTCAATATATACAAGTATATCAAAGAAAAAAGTTCACAGCATATTGTGAACTTTTTTCTTTCTTAGTAACAGTAAAAACTATTTATTTTTTAATAAATCTCTAATTTCCGTAAGAAGTACTTCTTCATTTGAAGGAGCTGGAGCAGGAGCATCTGCTGGTGCTTCATCTTTTTTCTTCAAAGAATTTAAGGCTTTTATAACCACAAAAATACAAAATGCAATAATTAAAAATTGAATTACTACATTAATAAAGTTACCATAATTCAACGTAACTGCCGGATTCAACACTGACCCATCTGGATTGAGAACTGCCTCTTTTAAAGTGATAACTTTTTCTGAAAAATCTACTCCTCCTGTAATTACTCCAATCACGGGCATGATCAAATCATCCACTAATGATGTTACAATCTTACCAAATGCACCACCAATTACTACACCGACAGCCAAATCAATGACATTGCCGCGCATTGCAAATTCCTTAAATTCCTTTATAAATCCCATAAATTTTTTATTTTAATGAAACAAAAATAACTATAAAAGTTCTAAATTTGATAATACAATTATAACCGTAAATTTATATCACTTAAAATGGTTACATTTACTCGTTATTATTATTTTAAAATAATAAAATTTTTCCTATTTTAAGAAAAGTATAAATAAAAAACAACACACCAAATCACCATATGAACAGTATACTTATTGCAGACGACCACAGTATAGTACGTTTCGGTACTGCTGTAGCCATAAACGAGTCTTTCAAAGACGCGCAAATTACGCATGCCTCCACTATCAAGGAAGTGTATTCGCATCTGAATTTCAAACGCTTTGATCTTCTTCTTTTGGATATCAATATGCCTGGTGGAAACAATATTAACGTAATTAAAGAAATTTTAGATTTACAATCTGATATCAAAATATTAGTTTTCTCCTCCTATGATGAGAACATTTACGCCCTTCGTTATATTGAAGCAGGAGCTGCTGGGTATTTGAATAAAAACACAGCCATGGAGGAGCTGAATAACGCCATTACAAGCATTCAAGAAAGAGGAAATTATATGTCTCCCGCTGTACGTGATTTGTACATACAAAAATTGACAAGCACCAAATCAAGCATCGACAAGGTTAATCCTCTTAATAAATTATCTAACCGCGAAATGGATGTAGCTAAACATCTCATTGAAGGTCATGGAATATTAGAAGTGTCAAACCTACTAGATTTGAGTTCGTCTACTGTGAGTACGTACAAGAGCCGTATTTTCGAAAAATTAGGTGTTACTAATATCCCTGAATTAATAGAATTATTTAAACTACACGCACAAAACACATAATAAAATAATATTACTTTTTATAAAAATAGGAAAGGCTCAACATATGTTGAGCCTTTCTATTATAATATATTTTGGGGTATATTAATCTACATTGTCATGTAAGAATGAATTATTGGAACGAATCTCTGTCACACCATCATCGAATGATAACGTGAAACGTGAAACTTGTGAATCAGATGAATGAGGTACATCATCCAAAGACTTTTGTTTTCTTTTATAAGCCGGCTCGTTTTCTAATTCTTGTAAACCGTTGGAAGATTTTAATTTCATACTCAACTCTTTAAGACGTAGGATACGCTCTTTAGTTTTCAAAAGTTGGTCTTCGAAATTTACTTCTTCTTCTACCTTCACAGTATTGTGTGTAAATGTAGAAGTATGATTTGTTTCAACAATATTATTAACCTCTTCTTCTACTTCTTCGTTCACCTTTTCATCATAAGCATCGAATACTGTAGGTAATTTAAATTCAAATACAGAAGGTGAAGTTTTCAATTCAAAACCACCGTTATCTTCCGTATTTTCCTCTGCAGTAATTTCTTCTTGAACATCTAACGTATGACGTACTACATTTGACTCTTGTACGGCAACATTAGAAACATTATTTGATTTAATAGGATTGAATAAATCAACTTGAGGAGCAGTTGCAGGCTGAGCAACATTCGTAGGAGTAACAGGAGTTACATAAGTCGATGTTACTGGAGCTGCAGACTTTTCAGCAAATTGATTTTGAGAAACAGGTTTCACAAAAGAATGAACTGTTTCAGGAGTCAAAGGCAAAGCAACTTTTTCGTTTTCTCTTTCTTTTTGACGTTCTTCGGCAGTTTGGAAACCAGTAGCAATAATGGTTACAGACAAGTCTTCTTCTAGGTTTTCGTCGATACAGTTACCCCAGATTAAGTCCGCTGTTAAACCAGCTTTCTCTTGAATATAGTCAGTAATAATAGCCACCTCATCCATAGTTACTTCTTTTCTACCAGAAGTAATATTTAATAAAATGTAACGAGCACCTTCAATCTCATTATCTTTCAATAATGGAGAAGCTAATGCACCTGTTACCGCTTTAATAGCACGATCATCGCCTGTAGCGATATGGTTACCCATAATAGCGACACCACTATCATTCATCACTGTACGTACATCTTTGAAATCGACGTTTACGTAACCAGGAATAGTAATAATTTCGGCAATACCTTTCGCAGCAGTAGTCAATATATCATCTGCTTTAGCAAAAGCAGCAGTCATAGTTAAGTTTCCGAAGATCTCACGCAATCTATCATTCGAGATTACTAAGTATGAATCCACATATTTGCGCAATTCATTCAAACCTTCTTCAGCTTGAGAACGACGTTTTTTACCTTCGAATGTGAAAGGAGTTGTGATAATCGCTACAGTAAGGATACCCATTTCTTTAGCTGCTTTAGCTAACACGGGACTTGCTCCGGTACCTGTACCACCACCCATACCAGCAGTTATAAATAACATTTTGGTATTGGTACCTAGCATTCTTTTGATATCATCAATACTTTCGATAGCAGAGTTTTCACCTACATCAGGATCGGCACCAGCACCCATACCTTCAGTAAGACTAGCTCCCAATTGTACTTTGTTAGGAATAGGACTTAATTCCAATGCTTGCGCATCGGTATTACACACTATAAAATCAACTCCACTGATCCCTTGCTTGTACATGTGATTAACGGCATTACCACCGCCACCACCAACACCTATAACCTTGATTATAGATGATTGCTCCTTTAACATTTCAAATTGTATCGACATAATAATATCCTATTTTTAAAGAACTGCCAAGCTTACCTATCAAACCAAACTCAACAATTCGAATGTAATAATACCAAAATCTTAACAAGAGTTTTCCACATTTGTGAAATTGTGGAAAACTCATTCCGTTGTGGAAAAATTATTTTTTCCCGATAAAAGTTTCGTCGTCTATTTCTTGATTATCCTTGATAAATTCTGAGATAATTTTTGTAAACCAACTCTCTTTTTTGCTTTGTTTGTCGGCAATTTCTTTCACTTGCTCTTTACGTGGTTTTTTAAGTTCACGCTCTTCAAAAGCCATTTCTTGCTCGTCTTCGACAGCTTGAATACCTTTAATCAACAAACCAATACTTGTCGCATACATTGGGGATTTCATCTCTTCCAATGTTTGTTTGTTCAACATGTCAGTTTTCGCCAAATATTCATTTGGATAACCAATACGACAATCGATACCTGTGATGTACTCTACCAATTGAACCAAGTGTTTCAATTGCGCACCACCACCTGTAATCACGATACCGGCAATTAATTTATCCTCATAACCAGAAGATTTAATTTCGTAATACACGTGCTCAATGATCTCTTCCATTCTAGCTTGTATGATGTAAGCTAAATTTTTAACGGAGATTTCTTTCGAATCACGACCACGAATACCTGGAACGCAGATAACTTCGTTTTCTTTATTTTCATCAGCTAAAGCTGATCCGTATCTTACTTTTAATTGCTCAGCTTGATTTCTAAGGACAGCACAACCTTGACGAATATCTTCTGTGACAATATTACCTCCTAATGGAATTACAGCAGTATGACGGATAATACCTTCGTGGAAAATTGCCACATCAGTAGTACCACCACCAATATCAACAAGAACTACACCAGCCATTTTTTCTTCTTCATCCAATACAGCTTCGGATGATGCTAACGGCTCAAGTACTAATGAAGATACCTCTAAATCAGAGTTATCCACACATTTCTTGATGTTTTTAATATCAGTTACACGACCTGAGATGATATGGAAATTAGCTTCCATGCGACGACCAGCCATCCCAATTGGTTCTTTGATACCTGGTTCATTATCAATCGTAAACTCTTGAGGCAACACATGAATAATTTCTTCACCCGGAGGCAAAACCAATTTATACATATCAGAAATCAAACGCTCTACATCCATACGGTTGATTTCATCATCATCGTTCTTAGTTAAAATACCACGATGTTGAATACTTTTGATATGTTGACCGGCGATACCAACATTAACTACTTTAATATCCACATTGGACTGTCCTTCTGCCAAAGAAACAGCTTCACGGATACTAAATACAGTCTTTTGAATATTAGCAACCACCCCACGGTTCACACCAGCAGATTCTGCCTTACCCACACCTAATAATTCAATTTTGTTTGTACCACTGCGTCGTCCTACAGTAACACAAATCTTTGTCGTACCGATATCTAAACCAACGATGATCGGATTTTCTTTTTCATTGTCTGTAATTCTTGGTTTCATATGCTGTATTTTTAATTTTTCATGTTAATTTTCATCTGCAAGCTATCCATGTACCATCCTTCTCTCCGTTCACAGATGATTTGTCCGCCGTACTTCACATTCACTTTAGCGTACGCTTCTGTTCCTACTTTTGGCAATATATTTTTATAATACATTTCCAATCTTTTGAGTTTGTAATCCAAAGAATCTGCTGAGCCGATAACCAACACTTCTTTGCCTACACGTGGAATTAATTCAATATCATTCTGTTCATTAACATAAATCTGAACAATCTGATTTTCCCACAAATCATTGCCCTTCACATGGTCCACGATGTGGACTAGGTCTTTCACCATTTTGGTTTCTACTTGCTCCAACGGCTTCGTGTAACTTTCACGGATTTTACCATTAGCCACCAACACATGGGGCACATATTTCAATGTTACTGGAATTTTATGTCCCTTTGTATCCACATAAAACTCGCGTCCATCCTGGTTAATCACACGCAAAACGACTTCACGCTGTTGAACATTGACATTGACTGTCCCATCCATGTCGGTATGAATCTCGGCATTTGACACATATGGTAACTTTTCAATAGCTTGTTCTATTTCTTCAAACTTTATAGTTTTCAATTCTTTACCTGTAATGGTACCGAATTGATTGTTAATCATTTTTGAAATATCATGTTGGTCAATAAAAGTTTCTTTACCTTCCACATTTACTTTCAAAGATTTGCAAACCTGAGCAGCATCTTTATGATTAATCAGACTCATGAGCACGATCAAACCAGCCAAGGCCGCAATGCCAAGGAAAGTATAGAAAACTAGCCCCCATCTGATATTCTTCATATTATTGTTCTAAAATTGCTTTCAATGGTTTTATTAATCTATCAATATCTCCTGCTCCTACCGTTACTACTAATTCTGGCTTTTCATTTTTGATGAAACCCAACACTTCCTCTGGAGATACCACGCGCTTGTTGTCTGATTTTACTTTATCCAATAACCAAGAAGAAGTAACACCTTCAATGGGTAATTCACGCGCTGGGTAAATTTCCATCAACAATAATTCGTCCGCCATACCCAAAACTTCTGCAAATCCATCCACGAAATCACGCGTACGTGAGAATAAGTGTGGCTGGAATACCACTGTTAGTTTTTTATTAGGGTACAACTTATGCAAGGATGATAAAAATGCGCGCAACTCTTCTGGATGGTGTGCATAATCATCTATATAAATTGACTTTTCGTTACGAACGATATATTCAAAACGTCTTTTAGCTCCTCTAAAATTCGCTAATGCTGCAACAATTTTATCTTGTTCAATCTTAAGTAACAAAGCAACTGTAATAGCTGCCACAGCATTTTCAATATTGTGAAGCCCCGCAATTCCCATTTTGATATGCTCGATACGAAAATCCCCTTTCACATAATCAAAATAGAATTCGCCATCCACTACTTTAATATTCTCTGCATGCGCATCCGCTTGCTCGTCTTTTGAATAAGAAATATCTCCAGAGAATGGCAATCCTTTTTTCACGATACGATGACCACCTTCTACCACTCTGTCTAAATACATTTGAAATGACTCGATCAAATGCGATTCATCTCCGTAAATATCCAAGTGATCAGCATCGGCAGAAGTCACAACTGCAATATTTGGATGCAACGTCAAGAATGAACGATCGTACTCATCCGCTTCAACTACGACTACATTATTATTTCCGTACAATACATTCGTATTATAATTAGAACTAATACCACCTAAGAAAGCCGAACAATCATATCCAGAATCTTTCAAGATATGGGCAATCATAGTCGAAGTCGTCGTCTTACCATGCGTACCTGCTACACCAATAGTGAAACGGCTCGCACTGATAAAACCTAAAACTTGCGAACGCTTAAAAAGCTCAAATCCTTTATCAATAAAATAATGCTTGATTTTCGAATCCTTTGGAATAGCAGGTGTGAAAATCACTAAACTTTCTTCCGAAGGTTGAGCAAATCCCGAAGGAATTAAACTCGCGTCATCTTGATAAATAATATCAATACCTTCTTCTACTAAGGCAATAGTTAAATCTGTCTCTGTACGATCATAACCCGACACTTTACATCCCAAATGTTGGAAGTAACGTGCCAAACCACTCATACCAATACCACCGATACCGATAAGATAAACTTGCTTTACTTGATCAATATTTATCATTCCCTTATTTTATTATTTTTAAAACCTCATGAGCAATTACATCATCTGCATCCAATAAGGCTAGCCTTTTGATGTTATCTGCTAAGTCGTTCATTTTACTTTCATCCTTCAATAATGCTAAAGCTTTGTCTACTAAATGATGACGAGCTTCTACATCTTTCACTATCAATGCGGCATTTTTATTCACTAATGCCATTGCATTTTTAGTTTGGTGATCTTCGGCAACATTCGGTGATGGCACCAAAATCACGGGTTTGCCTACTACGCACAATTCTGAAATTGTACCAGCACCCGCTCTCGCGATAATCAAATCGGCAGCGGCATATGCATAATCCATACGTTGTAAAAACGGCATCATTTTCACATTGTAAGGTAAATCTTGAATTTCTTTATTCAATGTTTCATGATAATAGCTTCCACACTGCCAAATGACTTGCACATCTGCGTCTTTGAATTTTTCAAATGCTTGCTTAACACAGTCATTCAATGTTCCAGCCCCAAGACTTCCTCCTGTTACCAGAATTGTTTTCTTTCCTGCTTCCAACTCAAAGAAAACCAATGCTTCGCCTTTTTTGCCTTCGATATCTACCGAAGGACGACGAATGGGATTTCCTGTCAACAACACTTTTTCCGCAGGAAAAAACTTGTCCATACCTTCATAGGCTACGCAAACTTTCTTTGCCTTACCTCCTAAACTCTTATTCGTCTTACCTGCAAAAGAATTTTGCTCCTGGATCAACGTAGGCAAGCCCATCATGTTTGCCATCATCAACAATGGACCTGAAGCATATCC
Organism: Sphingobacterium sp. SGL-16; assembly: GCF_011043515.1. Taxonomy (NCBI): domain Bacteria; kingdom Pseudomonadati; phylum Bacteroidota; class Sphingobacteriia; order Sphingobacteriales; family Sphingobacteriaceae; genus Sphingobacterium; species Sphingobacterium sp. SGL-16. The sequence goes on from NZ_JAAKGQ010000021.1 coordinate 48,398, forward strand.
ACCAACACCTACTGCAACATCGGCTTTGAAATCCTTTATTATTTTTCTCGCTTTCAACAGACTATTAATCATTTTGAAAGGAAGAGAAATGTTCTTCAATAATGAAGAACGATTAAAACCTTGAATATCTAACCCAACGATTGTATATCCAGCAGCAGGTACTTTCTCCATTTCCATCTTACCGTTTGCACCTACAAATAAGATCTCAATATCAGGTTCGATACGGCGCAAGGCATTCGCTATTGCAATTGCCGGAAAGATATGCCCTCCAGTTCCACCACCACTTATGATTACTTTATGCGCCATAATCAATTTTCTTTATACTGTACCTACTACCACTTTTTTAGGAGAAGCTGTTTTTGGAGCAGTAATATTACCTTCCTGCAACTCCTCTTTATTTTTTAATTCCTCGATACTTCTACTTACCGAAAGAATAATACCTAATGCAACACTTGTAAATAATATCGACGTACCACCCATACTTACCAATGGCAATGGCACCCCTGTTACTGGTCCTAAACCAACAGCTACCGCCATATTTGCTAAGGCCTGAATAGTTAGACTAAATCCTAATCCTGCCGCCAAAAAAGCACCGAACGCTCGCGGACTTAATGTCACAATACGAATCACACGATACATCAAAGCCAAATACAGCATGATCAAAATGACTCCACCAATAGTTCCATATTCTTCGATAATGATTGCAAAGATGAAATCCGAATATGGGTGCGGCAACACATTACGTTGAATACTATTTCCTGGTCCTTTTCCAAACAAACCGCCTGTTGCTATCGCAATTTTTGCATTATTAGCTTGGAAGTTTTTATCTTCTTGAAATGGCACTGTCGCAGCAACACCATCCACTTTTTCTGTTTTGAAGAAACCTTCAATACGGCTCATATATGTAGCACGGCGAGGACCTAATAGAATAACTAGCGCCAAAAGCACTCCTCCGCCCACACATACAATTCCAATTTGCTTTGCACTTACACGACCTATCAACAGCAACAATACACTCGTTCCAAACAACATCAATGCTGTCGATAAATTGGCCCATGCAATCAAAACAAAAACCGCACAAACAGTTCCCATGATTGGGATAAATGATTTTTTCAAATCCTTAATTTCGTGCGCTTTACGTGAAAGCATTCGCGCCAAAAACGTAATCAAAGCCAATTTTGCTAAATCGGATGTTTGAAAGGTCTGATTAATTACTGGAATGGTAACCCAACGTGAAGCGTCGTTCACATTGTTACCGAAAATCAACGTATAAAACAACAATGGAATAGTAATTACCATTAAGATTTTCGATATACCAGCGTACCATCTGTAATCGAGTTTATGAGACAAATACATCAAAACTAAACCCACAGCAATAATGGAGAAGTGCTTCACCAAATACAATTCTGTTCCTTTGCCTTCTTTATAAGCCAAAGTACCTACCGAACTATATACAGCAAGCAAAGACCATCCTGATAAGATTATCACGATAATCCAGATCCATTTATCGCCTTTTAGTTTTGAAAAGATTTGCTCCATAACTAAACTATAATGCCATTACAGCTTCCTTAAATTTATCGCCTCTTTCTTCGTAATTTTTGAACCAATCGAAACTTGCACAAGCTGGAGACAACAATACAGTATCACCTTTTTCTGCAATATGCGATGCAATGTTTACAGCATCATCCATCGAAGAACTGTTTACAATTACCTCAACTTCATCTTCGAAAGCATCGTGAATACGAGAAGTGTCTTTACCGATACAGATAATTGCTTTTACTTTTTGTTTTACCAAATCACGAAGCATATCGTAATCGTTTCCTTTATCTACTCCACCTAATAACAGAACGATGTTTGTAGAGAAGCTTTCCAAAGCGTACCACACGGAATTCACATTCGTAGCCTTAGAATCGTTAATGTAATTTACACCACCAATCAGCGCGACATGTTCTAATCTATGCTCAATATTCACATACGATCCCATGCTTTCTTTCATGCTTTGGTTGCGTAATTCTTGCACTTTGGCAATTAAGCCAGATGCCATATTATTATAGACATTGTGCTTTCCTTGTAATGATAACTCTTCAATATTCATCTCAAACTCGTCTCTATTAGGTAAGTTAATTTTCACATTTTTATTTTCGTCCAAATAAGCACCGATTTCAACAATCTGCTCTTGTGTCATAGGCAATTGCTGTGCTTTTATTTCAAATCTTGGCAACGCTTTTACCGTTTCTTCATCATCCAAACAGTAGATGAAATAGTCTTCAGGACGTTGATTTTGAATCATGCGGAATTTAGAATTCACATAATTCTCCATCTTGTATTCATAGCGGTCCAAATGGTCCGGTGTAATATTTAATATCACGGCTACATCCGCACGGAAATGATACATATCATCCAACATAAAACTGGAAATTTCTAACACATACGTATCATAAGATTCACGAGCCACCTGCAAAGCGAAGCTTTTGCCAATGTTACCCGCAAGACCTACATTTTGTCCCGCTTTTTGGAGCATGTAATAGGTCAACATTGTCGTCGTCGACTTACCATTTGACCCTGTGATACAAATTAATTTTGCATCTGTATATTGTGCTGCATACTCAATTTCTGAGATCACAGGTATATTCAAAGAACGAAGCTTCTTAATCAAAGGCGCCTTTTCAGGAATACCGGGACTTTTGACAATAACAGCAGCATTCAAAATCAAATCTTCTGTATGCTGTCCAGATTCAAAAGCAATTCCTTCTTCTTCTAATATTGCTTGATATGAATCAGCAATACTCCCCATATCCGATACAAAAACATCAAAGCCTTTGTCTTTACCCAATATGGCAGCTCCAACTCCGCTTTCACCTGCCCCAAGGATTACCAAACGTCCCGACTGCGGATAATAGGTATTTGCTATATTTCCCATATTATCTAACTTTTAATGTTACTATTGTCAAAATCGCTAAGATCACCCCCACAATTACAAAACGCGTAACGATTTTAGCCTCGTGATAACCTTTCTTTTGATAATGGTGATGTAATGGCGACATCAAAAAGATTCGTCTGCCTTCACCAAATCTTTTCTTGGTGTATTTGAAGTACGATACTTGTAAAATCACAGAAAGATTTTCGATCAAAAACACACCACATAAGATTGGAATCAACAATTCTTTACGAATCAAAATCGCAAATGCCGCAATAATACCACCGATAGCTAATGACCCTGTATCTCCCATGAAGACTTGCGCAGGAAAAGCATTGTACCACAAAAATCCAGTACACGCTCCCACAAATGCTCCCGCAAAAATCACCAGCTCACCCGAATTAGGGATATACATAATATTCAGGTAGTCAGAGAAAATAATGTTACCCGAAACATACGCCAAAATCGCTATGGTTATACCAATAATGGCGGAAGTACCCGTCGCAAGACCATCAATACCATCGGTAATGTTTGCACCATTGGAAACGGCTGTAACAATGAAAACAACGACAACCAAGAACAACCCAAATGTTGCCCAAGGATTATCTATACCAATCACAGTCAATACTTTAGAATAATCGAACTCATTATCCTTGTAAAAAGGAATATTTGTTTTTGTAGACTTCACATTATCCGCATAGGTTGTCTCGCCCGTGCTAGGATTCACCACCACTTCAACAGGTTTATCCGAAGTAGGATTCAAAACTTGCTCACGAACTACAATATCCGGATGGAAATACATTGTAATAGCAATTAGAATTCCTAAGCCAACTTGACCAACTACCTTAAAACGACCTGCTAAACCTTCTTTATTCTTTTTAAATACTTTGATATAATCATCTAAGAAACCAATTGCCCCCATCCAAAGAGTGGTAACAATCATAATGATGATATAAATGTTGTCTATTTTTGCAAACAGTAAAGTGGGAATCAAAATACCAGCGATGATAATCAAACCACCCATCGTTGGCGTACCTTGTTTCGTTTTCTCCCCCTCTAAACCTAAATCGCGAATAGTTTCACCTACTTGTTTTTTGTGCAATAATCGGATCAATCGGCTACCATAAACTGTCGTAATGATAAGCGATAAAATAACCGCCATCGCAGTACGAAACGAAATATATTGAAACAATCCCGATCCTGGGATCTTCCAATTTTCTTGTAGCCAATCAAATAAATAATATAACATCGTTCCCCTTATTGTTCGTTAAATGTATTTTCCAACTCCTCTCTATCATCAAAATGATGACGCACCCCATTTATTTCTTGATATTTTTCGTGTCCTTTTCCTGCTACCAACACAATATCACCAGGATTAGCCAAATGAACCGCAGCACGGATAGCTTCACGACGATCTGTAATGCTAAACGTATTTTTCTTCTTCTCTGGCGAAATTCCCACTTCCATATCTTTGATAATCTGTACAGGATCTTCAGTACGCGGATTATCAGACGTGATAATCAATTTATCACTGTATTTCAATGCCACATTCGCCATTTCTGGACGTTTTGTTTTATCTCTGTCACCACCACAACCTAATACCGTGATGATTTGCTGACCTGCGTTACGTAAATCCTTTACTGTTTCTAACACATTTTCCACCGCGTCAGGCGTATGTGCATAATCCACAATTCCAACAATTCCCGATTTCGAACGAACCGTTTCGAATCTTCCTTCCGCACCTGAAATTTCACTTAAAGCAACTAATACTTTTTGTGTTTCCTGTTCCAACAGAATAGCAGAAGCGTATACCGCTAATAGATTATAAGCATTAAATCCCCCTACTAATTTCACCCACAAATCATGCGCATCAATTTGCAACAACATGCCATCAAAATGTGACTCCAATACTTTCGCTTTAAAGTCAGCCATATTTTGAAGACCATAGGTTTTACGGTGCGCAAATGTATTCTGAAGCATTACGTTTCCGTTTTTATCATCCACATTCGTCAAGGCAAATGCAAAACCATCCAAATCATCAAAGAATTTTTTCTTCGCTTTGATATAGTTATCAAATGTGCCGTGGAAATCTAAATGGTCGTGTGTAATGTTGGTGAAAATCCCACCAGCAAAACGCAAACCTACAATTCGTTGCTGCACAATTGCATGAGAACTCACCTCCATAAAACAATAGTCACATCCATCATCCACCATTTGACACAATAGCTTATTCAAAGCCACCGGGTCTGGAGTGGTATGTGTCGCTGGCACTACAGTCGAACCAATTCTATTTTCAACAGTTGAAAGCAATCCTACATGATAGCCCATTTGTTTAAAAAGATTGAATAATAAGGTTGCTACCGTAGTTTTACCATTTGTACCTGTCACACCAACAAGTTTCAAGTTTTGAGAAGGATTACCGTAAAAATTACCTGCAATAATTCCCAAAGCATAAGCGCTATCACTTACTTTAATGTAGGTAACTTCTGAATTAATATCTTCTGGCAAATCTTCCAGCACAACTACAGCCGCATTACTCTCAATAGCTTTCGCTAAATACAAATGACCGTCTGTATGCACACCACGCACCGCTACAAAAAGAGAACCTTGCTGCACTTGTCTAGTGTCAAACGTAATAGCATTCACCTCCACGTCAAGTGAACCAATCACCTGCAAAACAGGAATAGCGTGCAACAACTCTTTTAATATCATATCAATTCAATTCTAGTGATACATTAGAACCTATTTTCAATCTTTGTCCAGGCGTTAAAGATTGCGCAATGACTTTACCTTTGCCAACTACTTTCGTTTTAAAACCTGCATTTTCCATTGTAAAAATTGCATCGACTAAGCCCATACCTTTTACATTTGGAACTAAACCTTCTTTTATATTTACCTCCATAAATGGAACACCTTGATGAGCTACCGCAGAGTCGCCCTGACTGATAACATTCCAATTTTGAGGATTAAATCCTAAAGCTTGATACACCTTTAATGATGATTCTTTCGAACCATTCAATGTTAATGGCGTACGTGAACCAGCTGTATTAACAGCTTTATTCGCAAATGTGCCATGCAATTTCATATCATTAGCATACACCATATCCGCTAATTCTTTGAACACCGGACCAGCTACCGAACCACCATAGTATCCATTGCGTGGATTACGAATCACCACAATCATGGAGTACCTTGGATTCTCTGCTGGAAAATACCCTGCAAAAGAGGATTGATAACGTCTAGCACCGTATCCACGAGAATTATCCGCCATCTGCGCAGTTCCCGTTTTTCCGGCCGCTGTATACCAAGGACTTGTCAATTTCTTGCCCGTACCTTCAATCATCACCCCTTCAAGCATTCCTTTCATTTTGCTAATAGCTTCCGGAGACGCCATTTGCTTATTGATTACGCGAGCTTCAAAACGCTCAACTGTATTTCCCAAGTGTCTAATTTCTTTCACAAACAACGGCGCAATCATTTTACCATTATTTGCCACCCCGTTGTACAATGTCAACGTCTGTAATGGTGTCAACAAAAGTTCGTAGCCGTAAGCCATTTGTATTAAAGACAATTTACTCCAGGACTTACTTTGTGGAGTTTTCACAACCGGAATTCCCTCTCCTGGTATTTGCAAATGCAATGGCTCATGTAAGCCCCAACTATGTAATTTCGAAGTATACTTCGATGGATTATCGCCGTAATGCTGGTTCACCAACTTGGTAATCCCTACGTTAGAAGATTCCTCAAAAGCTTCTTTTACCGTAACTATAGACTTCTTAGGAGCATGTGAGTCACGAATGGTGTGCGAAGGAACTTTATATGTTCCATTTCCAATATCAACCTTAGTCGTCGTGTCTACATACCTATCATCAAGCAAGGCTAAATACGAAGCCAATTTAAATGTCGATCCTGGATCAGCACGTTGAGCTATCGCATAATTAAATTTCTCACGATACTCCCCGTCTTTATCTTTGGTAAAGTTGGCTATAGCTCTAATTTCACCAGTTTGCACTTCCATCAGCACCACACAACCCTCATCCGCATTACTGATAACCATTTGTTTACCCAGTGCGCGTTGTGCCATATCCTGCATATTCACATCGATAGTCGAAATAATATCCGACCCATCAACTGGCGCAACCTCCACCTCTCTATTCAATGGAACCCAAACACCGCCCGCAATACGTTGCATCATTTGCGCCCCACTTGTACCTTCGATATAATCTCCGTAAGCACCTTCTAACCCCACTCTAAACTCATCATTCTTGTAACCAATTGTCCGAGCAGCAAGATTTGTAAAAGGCAAAATTCTTTTGTTTTGTCGCACCGAAACCAAACTGCTGGAGTATCTTCTTTTCCCTTCTCTAAACGTTTTAAACAAAGGAAAGGTCTTTAAGACCTTCAAATCTTGATGCGAAACAGCACGCTTCAACAACACATAACGTTGTTTTTTACTTCTCGCCTGTTTTAAAATCGTCAAATACTGACGAGAAGATTTATCTTTAAAGAAGCCCGCTAGTTTTGATGCCAACGAATCCACTTTATTATTGAAAACTTCATTGTATTCTACAGGAATCGACATCGCATCAAAACGAATTTCATATTCCGGAACCGAAGTAGCCAACAGACTACCATCTACCGAATAAATATTTCCCCTTGCCGCCTCAACTACGCGCTCTTGAATAGTTAAACTATCCGCTATCGTTCTCCATTTATTTCCATCCACATACTGCAAGTGCAAAAGCTTAGCAAAAACTGCCAAAGCTCCAAATACCATCAAGCCAAAGGCCAGGTATACACGCACCAATATGGACTTCCTTATATTCATCCTAAGTAATAGACTACTTATTCTTCCTCTTTTACAATTTCAAGTTTAATTGGCGGTTCAGTACGCTCTTTCAAACCAAGCGTATCCGCTCTTTTGGCTATCTCCGACTGCGTAGTCAATTTCATCAACTCCGCAGACAACGACTTATAATCCCAACTCAACTCTTTCACCTCTCTACCCAAACGATCAATCTGTCTCACCGTACGCTCCGCTAAATGGCGATTCGAAATATACAACAACGCTAACAATGCTAAGAAAGCACCAAAAGGCAAATTCTTTGTCACTAAATAAGTAGACAATTTTGCCGGCGAAAATAGATTGCGTAGAAAACTACGCGTTTCCTCTACCTTCTCCTCTACCGACTCCGAGATTTCCTCTTGAACATCTTCACTCAGCTCTTCGTTACGCAACGTATTTCTTCTCGACATAACGCTTCCAGCTAGTTATTAATCTTTTCCGCAACGCGCAATTTTGCACTTCGCGAACGGTTATTTCTCTGCAACTCTTCTTCAGAAGCTGTAATCGCCTTGCGTGTAATTACACGGAATGGTTTTATCTCATTGCCAAAAAAGTCTTTTTCCACCTCACCTTTAAACTTCCCCTTCAACATGAAATTTTTCACCAAACGATCCTCCAAGGAATGGTAAGACATAATTACCAAACGACCACCTTCTTTAAGAACAGAAATACTTTGCAGCAAAAACTCTTGCAAAGCTTCCAATTCCTTATTCACCTCGATACGCAACGCTTGAAAAACCTGAGCATGATATTTATGTTCTTTTCCTTTCGGAACCATCTTTTTTATCACCTCTTTCAGTTCCGCTACCGTATTGATTTCATTTGCTAATCGCGCAGTAACTATAGTTTTGGCTAAAGATTTTGCATTTTGTACCTCTCCGTACATTCCGAAAATGCGATGCAAATCTTCTTCAGCATAAGTTTTCAATACTTTTCGCGCATCCCAATCAGACACCTGATCCATACGCATATCCAAATCCGCATCAAAGCGAATTGAAAAACCTCGTTCTGCATCATCAAATTGATGAGAAGAAACCCCAAGATCACCCAAGATCCCGTCAACTTCTTTCACACCTTCAAGGCGCAGGTAGTTTTTCAAGAAACGAAAGTTTTGATGAACCAACACAAAACGTTCGTCATCGATAGCATTATTTATCGCATCAGGATCTTGATCAAAAGCAATCAATTTTCCTTTAGGACCTAATCGCTTTAAAATCTCACGAGAATGACCTCCACCACCGAAAGTCACATCTACATAAACCCCATCCGGCTTAATATCCAAAGCTTCCATGCATTCATGAAGCATTACTGGCACGTGATACACTTGTTCATTAGACATTAAAACCTCCTTCTAGATCAAAATCTCCCATTACTGATTCCGCTAAATCCGAGAAGTCTTCCTCAGAAATAGCATTCATCTTCTCGTCGTACTTCGCTTTAGACCACAACTCTACTTTGCTCAAGTTACACACCAACACCAAATCAGAACCCACTTGTGCGTAATCCAACAAAGGCTTTGGCAAAAGCACACGCCCCGCAGAATCCAACATCAACTCCGTAGCTCCGCTCGTAAATTTCCGTACGAAATCACGATTCTTAGCCTGAAACTGATTTAATCTTGCCAATTGCGACAAGATCCTATTCCATTCTGCGCGAGTATAAATCACTAAATTTCCATCGAAGCCACGATTCACAACAAGCCCTTCACGCTCCACGTCAGGCAACTGACGCTTGAGCGCTGCAGGAACCACCATTCTTCCTTTGGCGTCCAGCTTGCATTCGTATTCTCCGATTAAAAAATTCATCTGTAGTCTATACCTCTAATCAAATTTAATGTAAAAGTATACACTTTCTCCCACATACTCCCACATTCCCCCACAAAAAAGTTTTCCACATCAAATTTTCGCTACAATTAACTCCTAAAAAAATCGCTTATTTCTGATAATCAGGCGCGTTTTTATTGAAAATCAAGAAGTTAATTTTTAAGGTCCACAATGTCATTTTTGTGCAACAAAACAGCTTTTTTACCTCCTTTTTACACCTGAAAATTGGCAAATATTCGTTAAGTGGGGGAAAGTGGTAGAAACAAATAGTGTCATATATTTCGAGAAAAAAGACTCAAAATCTCCCCATTTTATTTCTCAGGTTGGATTCGTTATTGTCGGCTAAAACCAATAATTTTGCAGAATATATTTTCTACTTTATAAATATGTATAGAAGTCATAATTGCGGCGAACTCCGAATCGCCGATGTAAATAAGGAAGTAACTCTTGCTGGTTGGGTACAAAAATCTCGCGACAAAGGTTTCATGATTTGGGTGGATTTACGTGATCGCTACGGAATCACACAATTAATCTTTGATGAAGCACGTACAGAAGCTAGCGTCATGCAATTGGCTAAATCTTTAGGTCGTGAGTTCGTAATCCAAGTAAAAGGTACGGTTATCGAACGCGAATCTAAAAACGGTAATATTCCAACAGGAGAAATTGAAGTTTTGGTAAATGAATTAACTATTCTTAACGAAGCGCAACTTCCTCCTTTCACTATTGAAGACGAAACTGATGGCGGTGAAGATATTCGTATGAAATATCGCTACTTAGACATCCGTCGTAATCCGGTTAAAAACAGCTTGTTGTTCCGCCACAAAGTAGCTCAAGAGGTTCGTAACTACTTATCCAATTTAGATTTCTGTGAGGTAGAAACACCTTATTTAATCAAATCAACTCCAGAAGGAGCTCGTGACTTTGTCGTGCCTTCACGTATGAATCCAGGACAATTTTACGCGTTGCCACAATCTCCTCAAACGTTCAAACAGTTGTTAATGGTTGCTGGCATGGACCGTTATTTCCAAATTGTAAAATGTTTTCGCGATGAAGATTTACGTGCGGATCGCCAACCTGAGTTCACACAAATCGACTGTGAAATGTCTTTCATCGAGCAAGAAGATATCTTGAACGTATTTGAAGGTTTGACACGTCATTTATTAAAGAAAATTCACAATATCGATATCGAAAAATTCCCACGCATGACTTTTGATGAAGCTATGCGTACATACGGTAACGATAAACCAGATATTCGTTTCGGCATGAAGTTCGGTGAATTGAACGCTGTAGCACAACACAAAGAGTTTGCAGTATTCAACAACGCTGAATTAGTAGTTGGTATCGCGGTACCAGGCGCGGCTTCCTACACACGTAAAGAAATTGACGCTTTAATTGATTGGGTAAAACGTCCTCAAGTAGGTGCTTCAGGTATGGTTTACGTGAAATGTGAAGCGAATGGTCAATACAAATCTTCTGTAGATAAATTTTACGATCAGGCTGACTTAGCAAAATGGGCTGAAGCAACAGGCGCTAAAGAAGGGGATTTAATTTTGGTATTATCGGGTCCTGCAAACAAAACAAGAGCTCAACTTTCGGCTTTACGTATGGAATTGGGCAACCGTATGGGCTTACGTAAGCCAGATGAATTTGCTCCGCTTTGGGTTGTTGACTTCCCGTTATTGGAGTGGGATGAAGAAACAGAGCGTTACCACGCGATGCACCACCCATTCACTTCACCAAAACCAGAAGACATGCACTTGTTGGATACTGATCCAGGTAAAGTTCGTGCTAATGCTTATGATTTGGTATTGAATGGTAATGAAATCGGTGGAGGTTCTATCCGTATCCACGATAAAGAAACACAAGCTTTAATGTTCAAACATTTAGGATTTACTGCTGAGCAAGCACAAGAACAATTCGGTTTCTTAATGAATGCCTTCCAATACGGAGCTCCTCCACATGGTGGTTTGGCATTTGGTTTAGACCGTTTGGTAGCTATTTTAGGTGGTCAAGAAACTATACGTGATTTCATCGCATTCCCTAAAAACAATTCAGGTCGCGATGTGATGATTGATGCACCTGCGCCAGTTGACCAAGCTCAATTAGACGAATTAAGTTTAGCCTTGGCTGTGAAAGATTAAGTGCTATTAAACATAAAAGA
>NZ_JAAKGQ010000022.1:0-57347 GCF_011043515.1 Sphingobacterium sp. SGL-16
TTAGTCTGATGGTTATTTTGTTTGTTCAATAGGTGAAGCATCTCCTGATACTATTCGTGAGTATATTCTCAATCAGGGTTAGTCGCTTACATCCAACAGGCTAAAGACCTGTGGTTTTTACGCTCCGTTTTATAAAAATAAACATATTTTGTCATATTAAGGATTCTTTTACCCTTAGAAAAAGAATGGAAAATTAGATTTTTATTAAGTCTTTTAGACTTTTAAAAAGTGAATAACAAAAATATTTTTTCTAAAATCTAAAAAACATAACGAATCTAAGATATTATAGTAATTTTCGTAAAAATAATAGAAGTTAATTTCTGCATTTTATAACTACCTACCTTAGTGCCATAATTCAAAATTATGATAACTGAGCGTATGGAAATAGGGACAAACCACATAGCGGAAGATATACTTCAAGTAGAAAGTCAAGCAAAAAAGGTTTATTGGAATTTATCTAATCAAGAACTTACACAGCAAACTTTAGATCTTGGACAAGGAAAACTGAACGATCTTGGTGCATTATGTGTAGAGACAGGAAAATTTACAGGCCGGTCGCCAAAAGACAAATTCATTGTTAAAGATGATTTAACCATCAATACTATAGATTGGGGAGATGTCAATATCCCAATTTCGGAAGAAATCTTTGAGAATCTTTATCAAAAGATGAAAGATTCATTTGCTAATAAAGAAGTGTGGGCAAGAAAATGTTATGCTGGTGCGGATCCAAGATACCAAATCAATGTAACAGTTATCAATACAAGACCTTGGGCAAATCTATTTTGCAATAATCTTTTTATCACTCCATCTGATGAAGAACTAAAAAGTTTCGAGCATGAATGGGTAATTCTTCAAAATCCTGATTTTGAAGCTAATCCTGCAATCGATGGCACTCGCTCTCCTAACTTTACTATCGTTTCTTTCACCAAGAAAATTATATTAATTGGAGGCTCAGCCTATACTGGAGAAATGAAAAAAGGTATTTTCTCTGTACTGAATTTTATACTTCCTCACGAACATAATATACTACCTATGCACTGTTCGGCCAATGAAGGTAAAGATGGAGATGTTTCTTTATTCTTTGGTTTAAGTGGTACAGGTAAAACAACGCTTTCTGCTGATGCTAACCGCGCATTGATTGGTGACGACGAACATGGTTGGGCAGACAATTCGGTATTCAACTTTGAAGGTGGTTGCTATGCTAAAGTAGTGGATTTGAGTGCAGAAAAAGAACCTGAAATATATGGCGCAATTAAACCGGGTGCTTTATTAGAAAACGTTTCCTTTTACGAAAAAAGTAATGTTGTAGATTTTAGCAATACGAACCTAACTGAGAATACACGTGTTGCTTATCCCATAGACTATATTCCAAATGCGAAACAGCCGTCTCTGGGGTATATTCCAAAGAATATATTCTTCTTAACATGTGATGCTTTTGGCATATTGCCTCCAATATCAAAATTGACAAAAGCGCAAGCCATGTATCATTTTATTTCTGGATATACAGCGAAAGTAGCTGGAACTGAGGTGGGCATCACAGAACCTCAAACTACTTTTTCTGCATGTTTCGGTCGTGTATTCTTACCTCTACATCCTACACAATATGCAGAACTGTTAGGTAAAAAACTAGAACAACACCCTGATGTAAACGTATGGTTGATTAACACCGGCTGGACCGGAGGAAAATTTGGTGAAGGCAAACGCATGAACTTAAAATACACTCGCGCCATGGTCAATGCTGCAATGCGTGGGGAATTAGATAATGTAGAGTATGTTCCTCATGCTATTTTCGGCGTACTAAAACCGCAGTCATGTCCAGGCGTACCTCCAGAAGTATTGAATCCTCGCACTACCTGGACTGATACTGATGCATATGACAAACAAGCTTTAGCTTTAGCAAAGCTCTTTGTAAACAATTTCAAACAATACGAAGATCAAGCGAGCGAAGAAATATTATCCGCTGCCCCTAACATTACATTATAAAAGACAAAAGGCTGTACAAAATTTGTACAGCCTTTGTTAATTTATAGCTTTTCCTTTTAGAAAACTTTGCTATGCCAACTTTGAGAAAATGGGATTTTCCAGTTGGATTCAAGTTCTTCCGTATTTTGAATCAAGTTATTATAAACGATAGTATCCGAAGTAACAACTCCTTCTTTCACTAATTGTTGAAATTGCTCTCTGCTAGCTAATTGCAATTGTCCATCAGCATTTATGTAAGAAACACGCATTCGGTCAAAGAAATCAATACTAAACTTCTCACCTAACGCTTTAATAAAATGAACAGACTTATCAATCGAACATCCAGTTACATCAGCCACTTCTTCATCTACTTCCAATATTAGAAATAGATTATCCAACACAGCTACTTTACCTGCCAAAGCAGATCCATGTGCTGTCCATGAAGACACAAAATGTTCTGCTAACTCCTTAATTTCATTAGCTTCCGATTCGGTTAAAAACCGGTCTGCCTGATAAATCCAAACTCTAGCCATCGTATTAATGATTATAATAAGGTGAAATCATAAGGTATACTACAACACCAGTAACTGCTACGTATAACCACATCGGGTAAGTAATTCGAGCTAATTTTTTGTGTCTTTCGTAAGCTCCCGCAATTCCTCTTATAAATGTAAACAATACAAAAGGAATAATAACTACAGAAAGAACGATATGCGTAATTAGAATAAAGAAGTATACATATCGAATGAGACCTTCTCCTCCATAAGATGTGGAATCAGAAGTCATATGATAGGCTACATACATCAGTAGAAATAACGACGAACAAACCATACAAAGTTTGATCAAGGTTTCATGTAACTTCGCATTACCCTTTTTGATTGCTGAAACAGCCCAAACTAACAGAACAGCTGTCAATCCATTGATAGTCGCGTATATCGGAGGTAAAAAAGACAATGGTTCTACATCGTAACCCATTTTACGTAAATTCACTCCAAACAATGCAGCTACTGCTAAAGGAATAACAACAGATAAAGTCCATATAATACCTTTGTACTTTTTCTCTTCTTGAGTCATCGCCATATTATTTCTTTTCTACTTTTAATGGATTATTACGCGCTTCTTCTACAAGCTGAACTTTAATTTCATCTTGCAAACGCTCCATTTCCTTATTTTGATTAATATCATAAAACCCACGGATTCGACCTTCTGTATCAATTAATAAATAATTGTTACTAAAAGAATACGTATCATCAGGATTAGCATGTGCATCGATTAAAAAATTCTTTTGTACATATTCAAAGATGGATGAATCAGGACGTACGATAAACCATGTATTTGGATAATCCTTGGCATACAATTGCTGAATACTTGCTATATCTACATTTAATTCTTTCTCATTCAGCGAAATCGAATAAAACTTAACTTTTTGAATATTCTTAAAACGATCCACTACAGGTTTTAAGTTGCTCAATAGAGTCTTTGACAATCCTTCATCTTTTGCACTAAATAAATGTACTACAGTGACAACAGTATCACTATTTAAAAATGGTGTAGGATCGCCTTTAGCATTTACTAAAGCAAGAGAAGGTACATGATGGTATAAAGTATCTGGTATTTCACGACCCATTTTGCGGTTCATCTTACCAGTTAATACCTTTTCACCATAAATTGGTAATTTCAAATACTGATTTGAACCAATTTTATTGAGTGCTATATACAAAAATCCTGGCACAATTAGTACTATAGCCAGGATTATGATAGTCGATATATTTCTCTTTTTAGAGATATTATTCATTTCTAGTTATTAGGGTAAAGCGCGTGTTCTTGCAAGTGCGTCAATAAATATCCACCTTCTACTAACATCAATACGATGAAATAAATGATGAATAAAAATACGATACCACAAGTCACAATAAAGCTTGATTTTTCAAACTTTAAGTGCATGAAGAATGCTACGATATAATATGCCTTTACTAATGTCAATACGATATAAATAGTATTAACTAAAGCGCCTTTTTGTAAAATACCCCAGTGGTGAACAAAACCTAACGCGATTAAGAATTCTAATGCAGTTAATGCTAACAATACAAAGAATACACTCCAAATACGTTTTTTGTCCATGCCTTCGCCGTGCTCGTGAGCATCGTGTGTAGCTATATGATCGTGATGTGCCATTTTCAATTTATAAAAATATTAGTCAACAATTAGATTAAGTAGAAGAATGTAAATACGAATACCCACACTAAATCCACAAAGTGCCAGTAAAGACCTACTTTTTCAACCATTAAATAAGTACCTCTGTTTTCGAACGTATTATTCAATGTCATACAAAGAACAATGATATTTAATAAAATACCAATCGATACGTGGAAACCGTGGAAACCAGTAATAGTGAAGAATAAGTTAGAAAATTGCAATGCTGCTGTATACGAAATTTCTTTAGAGAAATAAGGTTGTAATGCTGCTGCAATAGCGTCTGGATCTGTCAAACCTGTTGCTGGGTTTTGGCCAAACCAGAATCCTTGGTGATGTAAGTGAGTCCACTCAATAGCTTGACATCCTACGAAAGCCAAACCACCTAAGATAGTCCACAACATCCATTTTACTACTTCTTGTTTTGAATTTCTATGTCCTGCCTCTACAGCTAATACCATAGTTACAGATGACATAATCAAGATGAAAGTCATGATACCTACGAAAACTAAAGGTTGTCCTGACTCTGCTAAACCTGGTACAGATTGGAAGATTTTATCCGCATCAATCCATGTAGGTTGCGCAAATTTTTGAGCACCGTAATAAATTAAGAATGCTGAAAATGTAAATGCATCTGATACTAAGAAAAACCACATCATGATTTTTCCATACTCTAAATTCCAAGGCGACTTACCACCTGACCATGGTCCGTCTTTTACCTTATCCAATTGCGATACAGTTGTTGTACTCATTGTTTACTATTATTGATTCAAAAGTAAGAAAACATATATATAAATCCATAAAAGATCTAGAAAATGCCAAAAAATTGCAGCTAGATCCATTCTAAACACATTCTTCTCGGTGGCAATTGATGGCTTAGCACAAAAAAATGCAGTAATCAATACAATAATACCAGCGATAATGTGCGCTAAGTGTAATCCAGTGAAGATATAGATGAACGATTGAGATGCATTGTTATTAATAAAATACACGCCCTGCTCTGTCAAAACTCCCCAAGATTGTACCTGTAATATAAAGAACACTATACCTAAAACGATAGTTACTACCAATAATAGCTTTTGTTTTGCGAGTTCGCCCGCTTTAGCTGCTTTAAAAGCTAAATGCAATGTCAAACTACTTACCAAAATTACTATAGTACTGTAAATGAACATTTGAGGTAATATGGTCTTAATTCCTTTATCAACACCACTTGCTGTGTAAACGATAAAACCACTTGAAAGCGCCGCAAACATCATAAACATACCAATCATACCCAACCAAAGATTGAATTTCTTGGCTTTAAATTGCTTTTGTTGCTCTTCCAACTTTATTTCGTTAGCTCCCATTTATATTATTTAAAAGGAATAAAATCAAAAAGTAATACTAATTGTGTCAACGGTAAATACAAAAACGATATGTACATCACCTTTTTAGCCGATTCATCTTTAAGTTCTACAAGATGTTTGTATCCATACCAAGTAAAAGCTAATCCGCCCAATAAAGATACTATCGTGAATATCCAACCTCCGAATCCGAAATACATAGGCAAAAATCCTACAGGAATCATCAATAAGGCTGATACAAAAATAAATATCGCAGATGCTTTATTCTTTTTCAAACTTGGTAATAAATTGATACCAGCTCTTTTGTAATCTTCGTCCGCTACCCAAGCAATAGCCCAATAATGTGGATATTGCCAGAAAAACTGAACTAAGAATAAAATAAAAGGCGTTATGATAATAGCAGACTCGCTTACTGAAGCATACGCTAAACCAAATCCCAAAGACTCGAACGCTGCAAAGTAGCCAATAAGTGGAGGTAATGCTCCAGGTATTGCTCCTATAAATACCGCTATTCTAGATTTAGGTTTTAATGGTGTGTATACGAATGCGTATAAAAAAATTGAAAATACAGACAAAAGACCTGCAATGAAATTTAGCTTCACTAACACTAACGTCCCTAGAATTCCCATAAATAAGCTCAACACTAAAGCCTGACCTGTGGTCATTCTTTCTGCCGGCAAGGGACGATCCATTGTACGTTTCATCAATTTGTCAATGTCTTTTTCAATTATTTCATTAAATCCATTCGCTGCTCCTGTTACCAAAAATCCGCCAATCGTTAATAATAACCAATTGAACCACATGATATCACCCTGCTGCTTCGCTCCTATCAAAAATGATATAGATGCAGAAAACACAACAGTTAACGTAAGTCGTAATTTTACAAGCTTGTTAAAATCCGAAATAAAAGTTTTCATTTGACTACTCTTTCTCCTTTTCCATCCTAGATAATAACCTTATTATCTATCTTTTCAGCTTCGTCATCAAAAGCATCAAATAATACTGTGCTCCGAAAAACAAACTCGCAATTACTAAATGCGTTGTCTGTGCAAAAGCTGGAACTGCAAATCTAGCTAATATAATTCCAGACAACATTTGTATAAGTACTAATATTAAGATTACCCATGCATATTGACTTTGAATTGACGATTTACTGAATCTATTCTTCACTAAGAAGAAAAACACAACAGTAATTAACAATGTCACATAAGCTAATATCCTATGGATAAAATAATTACTTCCTATAGCATCAATCCATTGGTCTCGAGCTAATAGTCCTTCTGCATTAAAATGATCAATGGTTTCTCTAACTTCAGTACCAAATACAACCTGTACTAATGTAATCACTAAAGAAAATAAAGCTATTGCTTTGAGTCCAGTAGAAGGATAATTAACCAAAATGGTCTTATTACGCAATGTAGTAGCCGAATAGAAAGTGTAAATACTCACACCAACTATTAATAATGCCAACAGCATGTGCGTAGTAATAATCCAAGGCATCAAATTCGTCGAAACTACTATTGACCCTAACCATGCTTGAAAAATTACAAAGAACACATTAAGAACACTCCAAATAACAATGGAGGGTTTTGATTTGATATAAATGAATGAATAAACGGCTGTGAATAATAATGCGAATCCAGCTAAAACTCCAACTAACCTATTAATATATTCTGTCCATGTTTTAGCGGCATTAAATTCTTCATGTTCCAAAATAGATTTATCATGACGAATCCTATCTGCCATCTTGGAGTATCCAAAGAAATCAATGATTTTCGCAAATCGCTCATTCTTCTTTACACGTCCCTCAATATAATGTTGCTCATACCCTTCAGGTAATTGACTAACACTTGTTGGCGGAACAATTCGGTTGAAACACTTAGGCCAGTCTGGACATCCCATTCCTGAACCGGTACTTCTTACTACTCCACCAGCGATAATAACAAGAAACAAAACGATAATAGTAAATCTATTAACATTTATAAATCTCTTCTCACCAGCTGGATACATTACACTCACTATTTATATCTGTCAAAATGTAAGGAATAGAAGGTAGGATAAACCTAACCTTCTACTACTCTATTATTTTCTTTATTCCATTGCTCTTGAATACGAATAGCTTCTTCATTTCCTTCGAAATCATGAGGCATATTCGAGCTCATTGTTTCAGAGAATGGTACAGTTTGAGGGATAAAATCCTCGTTGTGACCTGGTTTACTGTAGTCATAAGGCCAACGATATACTGTAGGGATTTCTCCTGGCCAGTTACCGTGGATATGCTCTACTGGAGTAGTCCACTCTAATGTATTTGAGTTCCAAGGGTTTTGAGTAGCTTTCTTACCCCAGAAAATAGATCCGAAGAAGTTAACTAAGAAAGCAACTTGTCCAACACCTGCGATAATAGCAGCCCAAGTAACTAATAAGTTTACAGACATCCATTTTTCCATGAAAGCGAACTCTGTGAACGCATAGTAACGACGTGGAACACCATCAACACCCATGAAGTGCATTGGGAAGAATACCAAGTAAGCGCCAATGAATGTCAACCAGAAGTGGAAGTAACCTAACTTCTCGTTCATCATTCTACCGAACATTTTTGGGTACCAGTGGTAAACACCACACAACATACCAAAGATAGATGCAGAACCCATTACCAAGTGGAAGTGAGCTACTACGAAATATGTATCGTGTAAATTGATATCTAAAGCTGCGTTACCTAAGAATAAACCTGTCAAACCACCTGAGATGAAGAATGAAACCATACCGATAGCAAACATCATTGCTGGAGTGAAACGGATATTACCTCTCCATAATGTTGCCATGTAGTTGAATGATTTAACGGCAGATGGTACAGCGATAATCAACGTAGTGATCATGAAAACACCTCCTAAGAAAGGGTTCATACCAGTCACGAACATGTGGTGACCCCATACGATGAATGATAATACTGTAATACCTACTAAAGAGTAAACCATCGCGTGGTAACCGAAGATTGGTTTACGTGAGTTTGTAGAGATAACTTCGGAAGTCAAACCTAATGCAGGCATAACTACGATATATACCTCTGGGTGACCTAAGAACCAGAATAAGTGTTGGAACAAGATTGGAGAACCACCTTCATTAGGTAAGATCTGACCTTGAACTACTAAGTCTGATAAATAGAATGATGTACCTACTGAACGGTCAAAGATCAATAATACTACTGCTGATACCAATACTGGGAATGATAACAAACCCACGATAGCAGTTAAGAAGAACGCCCAAATAGTTAAAGGCATTTTCCAAAGATCCATACCCTTAGTACGCATATTTAAAATAGTAGAAATATAGTTCACACCACCCAATACCTGAGAAGCGATGAACAATGTCATACTGATCAACCATAATGTCATACCTAATCCCGAACCAGCGATCGCTGTAGGAACAGCAGAAAGTGGAGGATAAATTGTCCAACCTGGTGATGCAGGACCACTTTCAACAAAGAAAGAAGCTACCATGATAACACACGCTACAAAGAAGAACCAGTATGATAACATGTTCATCAATGGAGACGCCATATCACGTGCACCAATTTGATATGGAATTAATAAGTTACTGAATGTACCTGATAAACCCGCAGTCAATACGAAGAATACCATCATTGTACCGTGAATAGTAACTAATGATAAAAAGAAATCTGGTTTAATACGACCACCTTCAGCCCATTTACCTAAGAATACTTCTAAGATAGGGAACTCTTTGTCCGGCCAAGCTAATTGGATACGGAACAATAGAGATAATGTCATGGCAAAAACTGCCATAATGATACCCGTGATCAAGAATTGCTTCGCAATCATCTTGTGATCCCCACTAAATATATATTTAGTTAGGAACGTCTCATGGTGATGACCATGTGCATCATGATGAGCTGCGTCGTGTGATATAACTGTACTTGACATATTACTTTATAAAAAATCTTCTATAATTAATTTAATGAAGCTGTTTTCACACCTTCTGATACATTGTTACTCGCAAACTCTTTTTGCAAATCTTCTGTAAAGTATTTGCCTTGTTTTGCTAACCACTCTTTATATTCAGCTTCTGTAACAACGATAACTTTTTTACCCATGTTATAGTGACCTTCACCACAGATTTTGTTACATAACATAATGTAATCGTAGCTAGGATCATTCATTTTATCACGCATCTCTTCTGTAGTCACTGTTGGAGTGAATTGGAAGTAGTTTGTCATACCTGGTACTGCGTTGATTTGAACACGGAAATCAGGAATAAAGAATGAGTGAATAATATCCTTTGAAATAATGTGGAAACGTACCGATTTATTTACAGGAATAACAATGTCTTGTGGTTGTAAATCATCCCAAGAAGATTTGTCATTGAAATCAATACCGTAAGGGTTAGTAGGCGTAGTCAATTTGTAATTACGTTTACCAATTTGACCATCAGTACCTGGGTAACGAATATTCCATTTGAATTGCTCTGCCAATACTTCAATTTGAATAGCTTCCTTTTGCAATTCTTCTGGTACGTTAGTAATTGATCTCCAAGTAAAGAAACCAAACAATACTAATACAGTCAATACTACCGCTGGAACGATTGTCCATAATCTTTCGATAGCATCATTGTGTGGATAGTAATAAGCTTGACGTTTTGCTCTAGCTCTATAAATGTATGTGAAGCCTAATAAAACAATGTGAGTCAAAACTAAAACCACTGTAATAATCACTAAAGTAATCATAAACATGCGGTCAATGTCTTTACCATGCTCAGTTACAGCATCTCTCCAAGCCCAACTGCCCCATACATCATATCCATAGTAAACAAAACCTAAGAATACAACTAAGAAAATAAGGAACAATACAGCTTGTAGATTATTGTTACCATACTCGTTGTACTTACCATTCATTTTTCTAGTCAATACATAGACTGAATGAATTTTGCCAATAACAGCAACGATAGTACAAAGAACTAAAAACAATAATACATAGTAAAAGAAGTTCTTATAGACTTGAGGATCTATTTTCTTTACTTCTTCTGCCTTAGCTGTCGCTGTAGTAGTAGTACTGGCATCATCCGCAGCCACAGTTGCTGTTGCTGATGAATCTGCTGCTGTACTATCAACAGTTGCCGCAGCAGTGGTAGCAGCTACATCTGCTACCACTGTTGTGTCAACTACTGTTGAATCATTTTGCAAAGCCGATACTGGCGCCGCAAAAAATAAGCTGATTAAAAGTAGTAAACCCGCTATGGATTTAAACCCGTTATTAATTTTTAAATTCATTTCTTATATAAACGTTTGAACGTAACTTCTTTCAATTCTATATTAAATCTGATGGTTTAAACTTTCATCAAGGAATGGATGATGTTTAGCCGCTAATGGATGTTTACTGATTTTATTCAATACTAAGAAAGTAAATAAACCTGCAAATCCGATAGCTGTACCAATTTCTATAATTCCAAAACCTCTATCTGTTTCAACTGTACCAGGCATGATCATAATATAGTAGTCTAACCAGTGTCCACACAATAATAAGATTGCAGTGAACAACATGATGTTTTGCTTACGTTTAGCGTCTCTATCTACTAATATCAACAATGGTGATAAGAAGTTGATGATGATGCTTAACCAGAACCATGGTTTGTATTCAGGTTCCCAACGTTTGTAGAAGTAAACAGTTTCTTCAGGAATGTTTGAATACCAAATCAACATGAATTGTGCAAACCAAACATAAGTCCAGAAGATAGAGAAACCGAACATTAACTTACCTAAGTCATGTAAGTGATTCTCATTTACCCATGCCATATATCCAGCTTTTTTCAATAATACTAAGATTACTACGATAGCAGCAATACCACTAACCCACATAGCTGCAAAATTGTACCATCCGAACATTGTAGAGAACCAGTGGGCCTCTAATGACATGATAGTATCAAATGACCAGATAGGTGTAGTGAAACCAAAGATTACTAAGAAAATAGCTGACAATTTGAAGCTTTTCTTGTATGAATTAAGACCACCTTCTAAATCTTCTTTATAAGACAACTTAGCAATGATGAAAGCAAAGATGCTGTAAGTACCCATAAACAATACCTGACGGATAAAGAATCCAGGGATGTTTAAAAAGGCAGATTTACCAGCTACCAAAGCGTCATAATGTGGGCTATTTGGATCGAATAATTCTGGCGCAGTCCAGTGGTGGTACAATGTATGTGTATAAATACCTCCTGCCGCGATGATTAATAAAACTACAGCTGCAATAGGTAATACACTAGCCATTGCTTGAGGAATGCGAAGCATACCTGCTGACCAACCAGATTGAGTTACCATCTGAAGTGCGATAAAGAAAGCACCGGCAGCACATACACAAGCAAAATAATATCCCATCAATAGTAGATTGGCGAATGTGCGAGTTGTATCTCCTGTGGACAAACCATATGCAATGGTAGCAACACCTAATACAACAGCAACCAAGCTAACAATCTTCGCTGTACCAGCAAATGTATATTGCTCGCTGAAATTATAATCGTGATGATGATTGTGAGTTCCCATTTATTAAATTGATGTTAGATTATTTCTTTTGTAATTCTTGAACATACATAACTACTTTCCAACGCTCTTCTGGATTCAATTGAGATGCATGTGATCCCATTGTATTCAAACCGTAGTAAATAGTATGATAAATTTTACCAGCAGTCAAATCTGCCATTAATCCACCTCTTGATGAATTCGCTCCACCTGATCTTGTGTAAGCTGGAGGATTAGGGAAGTTCTCTAACTGACGAGTACCTCTCGAATCTGTCACCGAACGATCTTTAGTAATAGAACCGTCACCTTTACCTTCTTTACCGTGACATACTGCACAGTTTACTAAGTATAAGTGTTGTCCTTGCGCTAAGTTTTCCTCATTCACAGGAAGTGGGTTAGTTAACTCCGCTCCCGCTCTTTGGTAATCCTCTGGTGTATTTGAATATTCAGCAGCAAATCTTTCGAAACCTTGAGGTAATGTACCTGCAGGAGGAGTTTGAGCTGTTTGTTTATTTTTGAAATTATTGTTTGGCTGATCTGGATTGTATGCTAACGGATCGTACATATTACGCGAAAATTCCAAACCTGTGCTACGCGTAGTACCATCTCCACAAGCAGTAGTTACTGCTGCGAAAGCTACAGCCATACATACAGCGCCAAGAAAATTCTTCTTATTCATAACTAACATATTTTCTTTCATTGTATTTAACCTCTACTGCTCCAGCTTCTTTTAATAAAGAATCTACTAAAGCATGATCTGTATTTTCACGTGCATCAACTGCCAAAATGAAACGATCGTCCGTAGCTCTCAAATCCATAACGCGTGGCGCGCGTCCTGGAAATAAATGATTGCGGAAGAAGAAAGTCGCTACCATACCTAATGCACATAACAAGATCGTCACCTCAAATGTTACCGGTACAAAGTTAGGTAATGGTAATGATGGCTTACCACCGATATTCATTGGCCAATCATAAGCCATGGTATAGTATAATAAGCTAAATCCTAATGTAGTACCCAAAGCACCAAAACAGAAGGCTGCGATAGGTAATCTCGAAGGCTTCACACCCAATTTAGCTTCGATTCCGTGAATCGGCATAGGCGTAAAACAGTCGTATATGCTAATATTATTTGCTTGCAATTTTTCAATCCCGTGCATCAAATCATCAGGATCAGCAAAACTACCTAGTATATATTTTGTATTGCTCATTGCTGTTATTTTTTACGTAATGCGTTAATGTCCTCTTGTGAAACTGAATCGTATTTTTCCAATGATCCTTTGAAGAATTCAACTTGATCCTCAGGGAAAGCACCTTCTTGTACCAATTTAGTTTTATGTTGTAAGCTAGAACTTTTCAATAATAACTTAACCTCTGCGATTGCGATACCTGGTAAGAAACGTAAGAACAATAAGAATAATACGAAGAATAAACCAATTGAACCTACAAAGATACCAACGTCAGTCCATGTTGGGTAGAACATTGCCCAAGATGATGGTAAGTAATCACGGTGTAATGAAGTTACGATAATTACGAAACGTTCGAACCACATACCAATGTTTACGATGATTGACAATACCCATGAAATAGGAATACTTGTACGAATCTTTTTGAACCAGAATAACTGAGGTGAGATTACGTTACATGTCATCATCGCCCAATAAGCCCAAGCGTAAGGACCAGCAACACGGTTTGCGAAAGCATACATCTCATATTCAGAACCTGAATACCACGCAATAAATAACTCAGTCAAATAAGCAACACCTACGATAGAACCTGTAGTCATGATGATTTTGTTCATAGACTCAATGTGGAACATCGTGATATAGTGCTCAAAATTCAATACTTTACGTAAGATTAATAATAATGTTTGTACCATCGCGAAGCCCGAGAAAATCGCACCTGCCACGAAATATGGAGGGAAGATTGTCGTGTGCCATCCTGGAATTACCGAAGTAGCAAAGTCCATAGATACGATAGTGTGTACCGAAAGTACAAGTGGAGTAGAAATACCAGCCAAAATCAAGGACACGATTTCAAAACGTTGCCATGTTTTTACTGAACCATTCCATCCGAAAGAGAAGATTGAATAGATTCTTCTTCTCAAACCAGTAGCACGGTCACGTACTGAAGCGATATCTGGTAATAAACCACAGTACCAGAATACTAATGATACCGTGAAGTATGTAGAGATCGCGAAAGCATCCCATACAAGTGGTGAGTTAAAGTTTACCCACAAAGAACCGAATTGGTTTGGAAGTGGGAAAATCCAATAAGCTAACCAAGGACGTCCCATGTGCGCTACAACGTACGTTGCGGCACAGATAACGGCGAAAATCGTCATCGCTTCCGCAGAACGGTTGATGGAGTTACGCCAGTTTTGACGGAATAATAATAATACGGCTGAGATAAGCGTACCGGCGTGACCGATACCTACCCACCATACGAAGTCGGTGATATCCCATGCCCAACCTACTGTTTTGTTTAGACCCCAAGCACCGATACCCGTCCAGAACGTGTATCCAACGCTAATAACCCATAAGCTAGCTCCTACACAGGCTACAATAAATCCAATCCACCAAGCTTTGTTGGGTTTATTTTCAACCGGTAGTAAGATATCATCCGTAATTTGTGCATACGTGATGTCCTTACCGGTCATTAATGGTTCTCTTAATATTGATTCGTTATGCGATGACATAGTTGTTTTATTTCAAATAAAGAATAAAATTATGCTTCAAATGTGTTTCTAACTTTAGTCATGTAACCGATATTCGGTTGAACATTGATCTCTTCTAACACATAGTAAACACGCTCGTTACGTAATGCTTTAGATACTTCTGAATTAGGATCATTTGCATCACCGAAGATAATAGCGTTTGCCGAACATGCCGCTTGACAAGCCATTTTCACATCTCCATCTACCAACTTACGGTTTTCCATTTTTGCTTTCAATTTACCAGCTTGAATACGTTGGATACACATTGAACATTTCTCCATTACCCCACGCGAACGTGTAGTAACATCTGGATTCAATACTAATTGTGTAAACTCGTTATTTAAGTAGTTATCAAAGCGCGAATCATTCCAGTAGTTGAACCAGTTGAAACGACGTACTTTGTATGGACAGTTGTTTGCACAGTAACGTGTACCGAAACATCTGTTGTAAGCCATGTGGTTAAGACCTTCTGAAGAGTGTACTGTCGCTAATACAGGACATACAGTCTCACAAGGAGCGTGGTCACAGTGTTGACACAACATTGGTTGGTAAACAACTGAAACATTTTCGAAATCTAAAGCATCAGCTTTAGCGATTTCTTTTTCTTTAGTATACGCATTTGATTCGTTATCCGCGATAGTGTAATAACGGTCAATACGTAACCAGTGCATTTCACGACGACGACGAACCTCGTCACGACCTACTACTGGGATATTGTTTTCAACATTACAAGCAACAATACATGAACCACAACCTGTACAAGCATTTAAATCAATAGCCATTACCCATTTGTGACCAGGGCTTTCGAATTTGTTCCACAAGTCATATGATTTGTGAGAATCTGCGAAACGACCTGACTCTGAGTGCGGATCTTTTTGATATTTAGCGAAAGTAGTTTCACGAATGATGTTACGACCTTCGATAGTGTGATGTGTTTGTGTTTGTGCTAATTCGTAAGATCCAGAAGCTTTAGATACTGACGCTTTAGCAGCGAATTGAATTGTACCGTTTATTAATGAAGCTAATGGATAAGCGTTTTGACCTACATTGTTACCCGCTTTACCTACTGCAGTACGACCGTAACCTACAGCGACAGAAACAGTTCCTAGTGCTTGACCTGGTTGTAATACAATTGGCAATTCGATTGATTTACCATTTGCTTCTACAGTTACTTTACTATTTTCACCAAGACCTAATTGCTCAGCAAATTTAGGGTTGATAGCTGCAAAGTTGTCCCAAGTTACTTTAGTTACTGGATCAGGCAACTCTTGTAAGTATGCGTTGTTCGCATAGCGACCGTCGCGCAATACTGGAGATTCGTATAATTTCAATTCTACGTCGCCAGCTACTTTTTTCGCATCAGCAACGATAGCTGAAGCTACAGAAGCTACATCAACATTAGCTGAATAAGCTGAGCCAGCAGTAGTACCTTTATATATAAAACCAGCTTGTAATACTTCTTTCCAAGATTTACCAGTACCAGCTAAGATATTAGCTTCCCAATTTTGTTTTACGAAATCATAGATGTTCGTAGTCTCGCCAGCCCATACTAAGAAACTTTGCTCAGCTTGACGCGTGTTGTAAATTGGGTTGATAGTAGGTTGAACAATTGTAAACAACCCTTCTTTAGCTGAAGCATCACCCCAAGACTCTAAGTAGTTAGGAACTGGTGCGATGGCTTTCAATAATGAAGCTGTCTCATCAGCGCGATCAGCGAATGATAATGTAAAGTCAACTTTAGAAATAGCCGCTTTTACATCCTCAGCGTTGAAGTAATTGTAAACAGGGTTGCTATTCAAGAATAATGCTACACCTACTTGACCAGCTTTAGCAGCAGTTAAGAATTGTTGGAAAGCAGCATCAGAACCTTGATATTGTTTTGAATAATTATCTAAGTCGATGATAACACCGTAAGCACCTAATTGTGTGTTGATAGCATTTACTAATGATTGAATGTTGATATCATTAGCACCAGCTACTACTACAGCAGCACCCTTAGCAGCTACTAATTCTTTAGCTACTAATTTAATTGCTGTTTGTGCTTTTGCGTTTGTAGTACCACCAGCTAAAGATTGACCTGTAATTTCATTGTACAATGAAATCAACACAGCTCCTTCTTCAGAAGGTTTGATAGCGATACGTACATCGGCATTTGAACCAGTCATGGAAAGACCAGACTCAAATTGGATATGACGTGACATTTTACCATTTTTCAATGATTTGTAGTCACGGTTTTTGATATAATCTTGTGAATGCTCTTCACCCGACAACCAAGAACCTAAGAAATCCGCAGCTACTGAAACAACTAATTGAGCGTTTCCGAAATTGTAAGAAGGAATAACAGCCTTGCCAAATGAATTTTTGTTTGCTTCAATAATACCACTGTAAGAAACAGCATCTACTTGTACTAAAGTAGCAGTCGGATATTTAGCTGTTAACTTCGCGATAGAAGCTAAAGTTGATGGAGAATTAACCGTCGTCGAAACGATAGCGATCTGCTTACCAGCTTGAGCAGCTTTGTTTAAAGCAGCGATTACCGTGCTATCTAATTTAGACCATTCTACATCTTTACCGTCTAATTGAGGATTCTGTAATTTAGACATATCGTATAGATCCAATACAGAAGCTACAGTTGTAGCGTCCGAACCTTGGTTCAATCCGATACCGTTAGGGTTAGGCTCGATGAAGATTGGACGACCTTCGCGAGTTTTTACTAAAATACTTTGTCCATTGAATGATGAAGCGTAGTAGTTAGGAATACCAGGAGTAACCTCTTCTGGCTTAATTACATAAGGAACAGCTTTGTGAACCGGCGTACGGTTACACGCTGCCAATGTAACAGCTCCCAAACCAAAACCTAAAGCCTTCAAGAAATCACGACGAGGTGTTCTTGTACTTAAGCCTGCTTCGTTTAATACATCTTCTACAGGAATAGGCTCAGCAAACTCACTCTTGCTATTCTCTACGAAAGCAGGAGTTTGATTTAACTCTTCTAAACCTTTCCAATATTTTTTATTGCTATCCATTTAAGCTGTATATAAGATTGCGTTTTCCTAATTAATTATTAATAGTGACACTTACCACACTCTAATCCACCGATCATTGCAGCAGTCATCTTCTCTCCTTTTTTCAACTTCTCGTGCGCAGCGATCAACTGATCGTAATATTTGTTATCAGCATTAACTTCTGTGTTTTTGTGACACTCCACACACCATTTCATTGTCAATGGAGAATATTGATATACTTCTTCCATAGTCTCGATAGGACCGTGACAAGTTTGACATTCAACACCAGCCACACTAACGTGTTGTGAGTGATTGAAATATGCGAAATCAGGTAAGTTGTGAATTCTAACCCACTCAATAGGACGAGGGTTATTACCATACGTACGAGTTTCTGGATCCCAGTCCACTGCACGATAGATTTTTTGAATCTCTGGAGAAGTCTCACCATCATAGTGATCCGCAGCAGTAATCGTATTGTGACAGTTCATACATACGTTAGCAGAAGGAATAGAAGCATTCTTAGATTTGAATGCACCACCGTGACAGTATTGACATTCGATTTGGTTAACACCAGCGTGGATTTGGTGAGAGAATTTAATAGGTTGAACTGGCTTGTAACCCGTATGCACACCTACATTCCACATCGTTTGCCAGCCTAATACAGCCAATAAACCTACAACCATCAAAGCAGTGAAACCAACTAGCTTTTTGTTTTTCAAGAATTTCTGTGCAAATTTTACTTTACCAGACTCTTCGTAAGCTTCGTTGCGTGCTTTAGCAGCTTCGATAGCAGCAGCATTGTTAGCAATAACTTTTTCTAAAGTTTTGATAACACGACTCAAAATAATGATCACTCCTATTGCCAACACCAATACAGCAGCAATACCCAAGATCATTAAATTGTTTGCATCTGAACTAGCAGCAGCACCAGCCGCAGCAGCACCACCTTTATTAGGATCGTTTGCTTTAGCTTCTTCCTCTTTTACGTAAGCAATAATTCCTTTGATTTGATCATCAGAAAATTGTGTAAAAGCAGGCATCGCTACTTTATTATACTCTTCATAAATTTGATTAGCTACAGGATCACCAGAAGCGATCAACGCTGCTGAATTCTTAATCCACTTCACCAACCATTCTTCAGAGTGTCTCTCAGACATACCCGCTAATGCAGGACCTGTCATTTTTCTGTCCACTTTGTGACAAGCAGTACAGTTCGCCTTAAATAACGCTGCCCCTTCCTTAGCATCCTGCGCATTTGACGACATCGTAACAGCAAATAACAATACCAAACTAACTGATATTGACTTCGCAAATCTTCCCAATACGGATGAGATATTTCTCATATTTAGCACTTTATACTATTTATTTATGAATATAAAAATTACTTTATCCACTGCATGAAGGGTCCTCACCCATCAAACAATGCACAAAAGTAGGACTTTATAAGCAATCCCTGACAATTTAATGACTCAAATTGTCAATTTAAAATCATTCTAAATAAGTTGCTTTTCTTTGTATAATTAACTTTAAAAGCCATTATACAGCTACTTATAACATCTTTGGTTAGTACATGAATAAAGAAATATCAAGAGAAACATTTTTTTATTTCATTTGTCATTTATTATACAGTAAAATACACATATTTTCACAGTTATGCATCGTTTTTTTTCAATTATAATAATAGGTCTGGTAATGTTAATTGCATTATCTTGTCAACAGCAAAAGAAACATATTGTGAAATCAACAAAAACAGAAACTATGGATACGAGTAATTTTAACAAATTGACCCCCGAAGAAGAATACATCATCGTTCACAAAGGAACAGAAATGCCCTTCACAGGAGAATTATTGGATAACAAAGAAAAAGGAACATATATATGTAGAAGATGTAATGCTCCATTGTATAAATCAGAAGACAAATTTGAATCCCACTGCGGATGGCCAAGTTTCGATGATGAAATCCCTGGAGCAGTAAAAAGAGAAAGAGATGCGGACGGTAGACGTGTAGAGATCTTATGCAATACCTGCGGCGCACACCTAGGTCATGTTTTTGAAGGCGAAGGATTCACTGCTAAAAACACACGTCATTGTGTCAATTCTATCTCGATGAAATTCGTTCCTGCAGAAAAATAGTTTAGCGCGCAATCAGATTACATGGAATCACGACTTTTTCGATCTTATCAAGTTTGCCATGAATTTGATTCACCAAAATACGAACAACCTCTTGTGCTATTTCTTGGATATTCTGAGAAATAGCCGAAACAGGAGGATTCACAAGACCAAATGTAGTATTTTCATCAAATGAAATTAACTTATCTACCTCTAGCTGATATTGTTTTATAGCCTTCAATCCATTAATAGCCAAATAGTTGGTCGCAAACAGCACTGCATCCAATTTATTATCCGAAATAAAATCTTTCAACTGTGAAACCACTTCTTCTTCAGTTTGCGCAGGATTGATTTTCTTCACCAATAAATCCATACCCACATTATCTACCGCTTTCATATAGCCTTCCAGACGACCTTTCATTTGTGATTGGATACTATTAGTAGTCACGAAGCCTATACGCTTTGCATTTTTTTGCTCTAATAAAAACATTGTGCCCTGATAAGCGCCTTCCACATTTTCAGAAATAACTGTATGCGTATCTACATCAGCGAGCGGTCTATCAAACAACACGACAGGAACCGAGCTCTTCAAAAGATTATTAATAACATCGCTTAATCCTTCTGTAGGCGCAATAATGAAACCATCAATTTGGCGATCGTAAAACAGCTGAATCAATTCTTTGGCACGCTGCTCATCATTTTTCATACTACAGTATATTATATGATAACCATGGTCATAAGCCAGCTTCTCAATACGGTCTGCAATATTCGCGAAGAATGGGTTCGAAATATCCTCTACCAAAAGTCCAATACTTTTGGATTTCCCTGTACGAAGACTTTTAGCAAGTTGATTGGGTTTGTAATCGACTTTCTTGACATAATCCAACACTCTCTTGGCTAATGCGTCACTAATGCGCTTCTCCTTGGCCTTGCCATTTAAAATAAAAGAAACGGTTGTCACCGAAACCCCAAGATTGTTAGCTATATCACTAATAGAAAGCCTTTTCTTCATATTTTTAATAATTGAAAATTTAGATTCTTCTAATCTAATGAATTCTTACAAATTTTCTGAAATAAAATCATGATATATTTGCTAAAAGGTTTTATCTTGCAGCGTATTTTGTAAACTCTAAATTAAAACCCATCATGAGAAAGATATTTAGCACGGCTTTAGCTGTATTAGTATCCATTTCTTTCACTTCGATTTCATTTGCACAGAAGACAGATTACACCCAATTTGTCAATCCTTATATTGGTTCTGCTGATCATGGACATGTTTTTGTGGGCGCAAATGTGCCAAATGGTGCCGTACAATTGGGACCTAGTCAAATCTCACAAACATGGGATAAATTCAATGGTTGGGATTGGTGTAGCGGCTACAACTATAAGAGCGAGGAAATTTTAGGTTTTACGCATACGCACCTTAGCGGTACTGGTATCGGGGATTTAAATGATATATTAATTCTTCCAGCTAATGGCAAAACGCATATAAGACAAGCACCATTCAATAAAATGAATGAGGGTTACGGTTCAAAAATAAGTAAAGCCAACGAAACCGTGTCTCCAGGATATTATAAAGTGCTGCTAGAAGATTATGACATCCTTGCCGAAATGACCGCATCTGAGCGCGTAGGCTATCACAAATACACTTTTAACAAAAAAGACAATCCCCATATTCTAATTGATTTGGGCTTTAAAATGAATTGGGATAGTCCTACGGACACCTATATAAAGGTGGTAAATGATTCTACAATCGTAGGATATCGTTTCTCCACAGGCTGGGCGAATGACCAAAAAGTTTATTTTGCTATCCAATCAAATACAAAATTCAAAAGAGTAGAACTCTATAACGATAGCATCCCTGCTGCTGATTACCATATTGCAAAAAGCACAGCTACAAAAGCTATTATATCTATCGATCCAACCAAAGCTGTAGAACTGAAAGTGGGTATTTCTCCAGTAAGTACAGTTAATGCTTTAGAAAATATTAAAGCAGAGATTCCGTATTGGAATTTTGAACAAGCGAGAAAATGGGCTGTGGCAAAATGGAATAATGTCTTAAGCAAAATTGATTTCAAAGCAGACGAAAACACCAAAACGATATTCTACACCGCATTGTATCATTCCTACTTCGCCCCTACAATCTTCAGCGATGTAAATGGCGATTATATGGGCACAGATAAACAAGTATATAACGACAAAAATCATCAAAACTACACCGTATTCTCTTTGTGGGACACGTATCGTGCTTTACATCCACTGATGACCATCCTTGAAGGCCAAAAGAATAAAGATTTCGTTAGTTCGATGCTAAAAATTTACCAACAACAAGGCAAACTTCCAGTATGGCATCTTTGGGCAAACGAAACCAATACTATGGTAGGTCTTCCCGCAATTCCTATCATTGCAGACGCTATTCTGAAAGGAATAATAG
The DNA here is from genome assembly GCF_011043515.1 of Sphingobacterium sp. SGL-16. Classification (NCBI taxonomy): domain Bacteria; kingdom Pseudomonadati; phylum Bacteroidota; class Sphingobacteriia; order Sphingobacteriales; family Sphingobacteriaceae; genus Sphingobacterium; species Sphingobacterium sp. SGL-16. The sequence goes on from NZ_JAAKGQ010000022.1 coordinate 22,286, forward strand.
ATCCTTCCGAAATTGAGCTAGCTTATGAAGCCATTAAAACCACAGCAATGGGCAGTGGACACGGTTTGGAATATGTTCGAGACCTTAAATATATTCCTATCGAACATATGCAAAATGAATCTGTAGCTTGGGCATTGGAATATGCTATCGCTGATTTTGGAGCATATCAAGCAGCTAAGCATTTGGGCAAAGTAGAAGATGCTGAATATTTTCACAAACGCTTTAAACTTTATGAGCAATATTTTGATAAAGAAGTCGGACATTTTGTGGGTCGTCATGCTGACGGAAAATTCAGAAGACCATTTGACCCACTGATGGCGAAACATCGTGAAAATGATTATTGTGAAGGTAATGCTTGGCAATATACTTGGCTCGTACCACAAGACGTACACGGTTTAATAAACCTCTTTGGAGGAGAAAAAGCCTTTTTGAATAAATTGGATGAATTCACTGCTTTGCCCGAACAATTGGACGATGCGTCTCCTGATATTTCAGGAATGATAGGACAATATGCACAAGGCAATGAACCAAATCATCACGTACCTTATTTGTATGCTTATGCAGGGGAACAATGGAAAGGTGCTGCATTGGTACACAAGGCAATGACCAAATATTACACAAATGAGCCTGCTGGTCTTTGTGGCAACGATGATGTAGGACAGATGAGTGCGTGGTATGTATTTTCTTCTATGGGAATATATCCAGCAAATCCAATGAATGGAAAATATGTTTTTGGCTCTCCTTTGATGGAAGAAGCCAGCATTAATTTACCAAGTGGCAAAACTTTCCACATCCAAGTGAAAAATCACGGTACAAAGAATATCTATATTAATAAGGTATCCTTAAATGGGAAGAAGTATGAGAACAGCTACATTACACATAACGATATTTTAAAGGGTGGAGAACTTATCTTTGAGATGTCTGCCACACCCAATAAAAAGTTTGGAGCAAACAAGACATTTCGTCCTTAATTACTGACAGAATAGCAACGGCACGTAAATTGACTATATCCAGAAACAAGTTATAGAAAGGATTTAATAATGAGTGACTTCAACAACATCAGCATCAATGACATCAACGACAACAATGGTGCTGATTTTTATAATAACTTTAGACAAAAATTGATGGATATTGAGCAATTTCCATCAATATATACATTCAAATTTATTATTCCTGCTGATGTGGATAAAAGAGAGCAAGTAGAAAAAATATTTGAGCATCCTAGTACGAAAATTTCTTCTAAAGACTCGAAAACAGGAAAATATAATTCCTTAACAGTCGAAACCTTTGTGCAATCAGCGGATGAAGTAATTGATTACTACAAAAAAGTATCTACTATAGAAAAAGTCATTATGCTATAAGACAAAAAAGGCTTTCCGATTGGAAAGCCTTTTTTGTCTTATACGTAGAAATATTAAGCTTCTACTTCTTCAGAAGCGAACTCTTCGTACAATGTTGAATATCCTTCATAATCATCTATAGACTCTGGCGTGAACACGCGAATATTTTGCTCTTCAACAAATTTCAACACGTCCGCATTCAAGTTATCATCTGCTTTCACAACGATATCCGTGTAAGTCAAGGCACCTTTGTATACGTCAGCATAACTGCCTGAACCATATACAGCCGCATCCTCAGCACCTACATCTTCTTGAGCTGCCATTTCACCATATTTTGATGTCAATGTATCTGCTCCGAAATCATTATCTTCATTGAATAATGAATAGAACACTTTAACATCTTTGAAAGTAGGATCATCTTGATATACTTTTTTCAAGTACAAAGGAATCATAGCTGTGAACCAGCCGTGACAGTGCACTACATCCGGAGACCATCCTAATTTTTTAACAGTCTCTAGCGCTCCTTTACAGAAGAACAACGAACGTTCGTTGTTATCTTCAAAGAATTTTCCATTTTCATCTCTGAACACCTTTTTGCGTTGGAAGTATTCCTCATTATCTAAGAAATACACCTGCATACGAGCTGCTGGCAATGATGCTACTTTAATGATCAATGGATTATCGTTATTATCCACCACTATATTCATTCCCGACAACCTTATCACCTCGTGTAGACGATTTCTGCGCTCATTAATGTTACCAAAACGTGGCATAAGAATTCTAATTTCGAATCCTTTTTCTTGCATCGCTTGAGGTAACTGGCGTGTTATTTCAGAAATTTTACTTATTTCAAGGAAAGGCGACATCTCGTGGGTAATAAACAATATTTTCGTTTTAGCCATCTCCAATTGTTTTTTTATTATTTGAACAGTAAAATCGGTGTACAAAGATACGAATAATAAACAAATTTTACAATTCTTTGCGATTTATAGCTTTCTAATTACAAATTTATTATGCAATTTTGACCCCTATTTTACCCATATCGATATGGAAATTTTCAACACCCAAAATTCGCTTCGCACCTACCTTGAAACTCCACGTGCGCAGCACCAAAAAATAGCTTTAGTACCTACTATGGGTGCATTACACGAAGGACATATGTCCCTTATTTCAGAAGCTAAAAAACACGCAGATATAGTCGTGTGTAGTATCTTTGTCAACCCTACACAATTCAACGATCCAAAGGATTTAGAAAAGTATCCTCGCCCTATAGAAAATGACATTAAACTGTTAGAAGCTCAGGGTTGTGACATTCTTTTTATTCCCTCTGTAGAAGAAATGTATCCTGATGCCGAAGAACAATGGCAAATTGATTTGGGTCGATTAGATCAAATCTGGGAAGGCGCACAACGTCCAGGTCACTTCCAAGGGGTAACCCAAATCGTGTATAAATTATTCAATTTGGTGAACCCTGATGTAGCTTGTTTTGGACAAAAAGATTTCCAACAGGTGATGGTTATTCAGCGCATGATTGAAATCAAAAATCTAGATATTCAATTAATTATCTGTCCTATTATACGAAGTAAAAATGGATTGGCTTTGAGTTCTAGAAATGCAAGGCTTTCCGAAGCGGGCAAAGAAAAAGCTTTAATCCTTTCCCACACCCTACAAGCCGTTAAAAAAGGCTTTAACGAAAACGTTGCTATCCCAGAATTGCAGCACATAGCGGAACAAATGATTACAGAAGAAGGTGAAGTAGAACTGGAATATTTTGCTATTAGTGAAACACGCACGCTTGAAAGAGTAGAAACTGTTGAAGCAGACAAACAATATATTGCTCATATAGTCGCTTGGATTGAAGGCGTTAGGTTAATAGATAATATGCTTTTGAACGATTAATGACATTTAGATTTTAAATATAAAGCGTAACTTTGCAGCATGATGATTGAAGTAATGAAGTCCAAAATTCACCGCGCACGTGTCACACAAGCCGAGTTGAATTACGTTGGAAGTATTACCATCGATGAAGATTTGATGGATGAAGCAGATATAATTGCGAACGAGAAGGTACAAATCGTAAATAATAATAACGGTGCAAGGTTAGAAACTTACGTCATTCCTGGAAAACGTGGCACAGGAACTATATGCCTTAATGGAGCTGCAGCAAGATTGGTACAAGTAGGTGATATTGTGATTATCATTTCTTATGCTTTGATGGACAGAGAAGAAGCGAAAGCCCACAAACCAAGATTAGTGTTTCCAGACGACAACAATAGATTGACAAAATAATATGTAATACTATTTTGTGATAAATACTATTTCTACATATCGCAGACTCATCGCCTCACTATTGACGTGTTGGATGACGTTAATTGTGATTAGTGGAATAGTATTTATGCACAAAGAGGTAACATCCAAAGGTGAAATAATTACCCACATTCACCCGTACGATTTTACCAAGAACCAAAAACATCATCACAAAAACGATGCGGAGATTCGCTTTTTGGATGTACTCTATCAAGGAACGTTTATTGAAAGTGAATTCACTATTTTCGAAGTTCCCGTCTTCAATGAATTTTCTATTCCCTTTGATATAGTTTACAACCGTGCTACAAAGGCTGTAACAATATTTCATTCTTACCTACGAGGACCTCCCTCACTTGTTTAATGATACCCCAAACATTTTGCAACGCTTTAGCCTTGTGAAATAATGATTTCTTCTAAAAAACACAATAAAATTGATTTGACAGCAACATGTAATGGAGCTGGCTATATGTATTTATATATAGTCCTTTCCAATTTATTTGTAGTCATTTCATACCAACTAATCATTAACAAGAAACTTATATATGTTACAACTTATAAAAAGCTGTATGCTGACTGCTGTATTTGTTAGCTTTGCTTTCGTACTTCATGCACAAAATTTACTTAAAGGAACGATAAAAGATTCTCATGGGAATCCCATAGATAATGCTACTGTATTCGTTGATGGCACGAAATTGGCGATTTCAACAAATTCTGAAGGACAATTTTCTATTCAAATCCCTGACGGAAAAACAAAAATCACTGTTCGCGCTGTAGGCTTTTTGACAGCCAAAAAAGATCTTGCTGCAACTGAATATCAAAATGGATTTGAAATTGTATTGGACACGGACAACCGCAACCTCGAAGAAGTCGTGGTCTCTGGAACGTTGAAACAAGTATCAAAATTGGATAGCCCGATTCCAGTAGAAGTTTTTACTGCCAAATTTTTCCAAGCAAACCCTGCACCTACTATTTTTGAGTCGCTTCAAAACATAAACGGTGTACGTCCGCAAATTAACTGTAGCGTATGTAACACAGGTGATATCCATATAAATGGTTTAGAAGGTCCATACACCATGGTGATGATTGATGGTCTACCAATCGTCTCAGGATTATCAACAGTGTACGGTTTAAATGGTATTCCACAGGCTTTAATCGAACGTGTTGAAATCGTAAAAGGACCTGCCTCTACGCTTTATGGAAGTGAAGCTGTAGGAGGATTAATCAATATCATTACCAAAAGTCCAAATAACGCACCACGACTAAATGTAGAAGCATTTGGGACTTCTTGGCAAGAATACAACTTAGACTTAGGTGGCAAATTTGAGGTAGGTTCTGCGCAGTCTCTGGTCGGAGCTAATTACTTCAATTATGCTAATCCTATTGATAATAATGGGGATAACTTTACCGATGTAACTCTACAGAATAGACTTTCTGTTTTCAATAAATGGAATTTTGACCGTAAAGACAATAAGCTCTTCACCTTAGCTGGACGCTACGTGTACGAAGACCGTTGGGGTGGTGAGATGAATTGGGCGAGGAAATACCGTGGTGGAAACGATGTTTATGGCGAAAGTATTTATACCAAACGTTGGGAGTTGATGGGTGCTTACGATTTACCTACCACAGAAAATTTGACTTTCACTTTTAGCGTAAACGGTCACAATCAAAATAGCGTATATGGCGAAACAAAATATTTGGCGGATCAAAAAATTGCATTCGGACAGTTAACCTGGCGAAAAGAACTAGGAAACCATGATTTGTTGACAGGTTTAGCTTATCGTTATACGTATTATAATGACAATACTCCAGCTACCATCAATTCTTCAAAAACTCACCTTCCAGGATTTTTTGTGCAAGATGAAATTACATTACATCCGCAGCACAAATTATTACTTGGAGCCCGTTATGATTACAATTCTGTCCATGGGAGTATCGTTTCTCCTCGTGTAAATTATAAATGGAATTCATTGGACAAAACCCAAGTTTTACGTGTAGGAATTGGTAATGGGTACCGTGTAGCTAATGTATTCACAGAAGATCACGCCGCCTTAACAGGATCACGTGATGTGACTTTTGAAGAAGATTTAAAACCAGAAACCTCTTGGAATGGTAACGTAAACTACATTAAGAAATTTTATATGGATGGAGGTTCTGTTTTTGCAATTGACGCGAGCGCTTTCTACACTTATTTCGATAATAAGATTATTCCTGACTACGAATCAGATGTAAACAAAATTATATATTCTAATCTGGACGGACACGCTGTTTCGAAAGGCTTATCCCTCAATTTGGATTGGGCGCATACCAGTGGACTGAAAGCGATGATTGGAGCTACTGTCATGGACGTGTACAGTGTAGAAAACGATGTAAAAGAATGGCAGATGTTGACCGAAAAGGTAATGGGAACTTGGACGATTGGGTATACTGTAAAACCTTTGGGCGTTAACATTGATTACACAGGAAATCTAATTGGGCCAATGCGTTTACCTGTCCTAGGTGAAAATGATACCCGTCCAGACAAATCAAAAGCATGGAGTATTCAGAATATTCAATTAACCAAAAAATTCCACAACGGTTTGGAAATATTTGGAGGGGTTAAAAACTTCTTAAACTGGACTCCTACCAAAGGCGGCATTGAAATTATCTCCAGAGCTCACGACCCTTTTGAAAGAATTGACGATCCTAACTTATTACCATTTGATCCTAGTTATGTTTACGGTCCAAACCAAGGAGCTCGTGGATTTTTAGGTTTACGATATAATCTAATGTAAAACCGTTAGTATGGAAGCAAGATATGTAATTCAGTTTCTGTTAATAATGATTGGAATTTGTGCAGGGCTAAATAGTTCTGCACAAATTAATCCGCATAAAATTGAGCAGGTAGATAGTTTGATGGCGCAAAAGCCAAAACCTTTGCTTATCCTTTTGTCCACGGATTGGTGCCAGTACTGCGCCCTTCAGAAAAACCAGCTTCAAAAAAACGAATATTTCCACAACCATAAAGACGAATTTTACTTTATCGAATTTGATGCAGAACGAAAAGATCCAATAGACTTTATGGGAAAAACATATCACTTTAGACCCAAGGGAATAAACACTGGAATACATGAACTCGTAACGATCTTTACTGGTAATCAAAGTTTATCCTATCCATTCTGGATACTTTTAGATGAAAATTTTAAACCTGTGTTCCGACATAATGGAATATTGAACAATAAACAAATCAATGAATTAATACTGGCAATAAGTAAGTCTTTAACAAAGAATTCGTATTAAGAGAAATATTTTGATTTCTTTGTAGCAAAATGCGATTTTGATCGTTACATACCTATAAACTATTTTAATATTCTTATGAAAAAATTATTTGGCTTACTTGCTGCAGTAGCATTCTTGACTACGACTTTTACCTCATGTAATAAATCTGACGATTTTGATTATGATGATTACAACAGGAGACAAGAAAAAGCAATTGATTCACTTCTAACCGATGAGAAGCTAAAAATTGAAGATTATGTAGAAGCTAATTTTACAAATCCAATAGAAGACACGGTTACTATTAAATATTCCTACATAGACAAAAAAACGGCTAAAAGAGGTATTTGGTATGAAATATTATCACAGCCTACAGACAATTCTTATGAATATAAATCGAATGGAACAAATTACCAGAATTTAGTTCCTCCTACTTTCAAGGCTAAATTCACAGCTAAATTATTAAATGGTACTGTAGTACAGTCTGACACTCAGGGTGGTCAATACTCTTTCGCTGGCTCTAGTAACAATACATTTAACAATGCTTGGTATTTTGCATTCTTCCCTTATGCTGTAAAATTTAACAACATAGATGTTAAAATTCTTAATATGGGTGGTTTAACAAAAGATGGACTTAAAAAAGGTAGTAAAATAAGAATGATAACACCTTCTCTTTGGGCATTTGGTGCGAATAAAGTAGGTGATATCCCTGCTAATTCACCTTTAGTGTACGAATTTGAAGTTTTGGAAATACAATAAAATGTCAATAAAAAAGAGATAAAATTAATTTTTTGTCTCTTTTTTATTAATTTAGATTCATGAATTTTTTAAGACCAATTTTATACCTTATTATCATCTCGTTCTCCTTCTTATCTTGTGCTAAGGAAGAGATATTTGACCCTATTGCCCAATTCGAAACGGAGAAACCACTTATCAAATCATATGCAAATACAAATTTCCCGAATATGGTATATGCGGGTGATGAAACAGGAATGTGGTATGAAGTGGTGAATCCCGGTACTGATGGAAGTTATGTATACAAAGTGGTAGATACCTTAAATTATTACGGGCAAATGGTGAAAGCATTAAGAATGCCTGCTGTAACTGTTAAATATACTGGTAAATTAATATCAGATAATTCAACTTTTGACTCTAATCAAACTGATGCAGGTTTTACCAGTAAATTGAGTGGACTAATTTCAGCTTGGCAAATTGCATTTATTCCTAAAAGTATAGGTTCTTCTGAATTTGGAGGTCTTACTTCTACGGGATTACAAAAAGGCAGTAAAATAAGAATAGTAACTCCTTCTTATTATGCATATGGAAATAGAGATATGGGTAAGATTCCGCCAAATTCTCCTTTATTTTTTGAAATAGAAGTCATAGACATAAAAGATGTTGTTCAATAAACAAAAAGTCAATCTGAATGGATTGACATTTTTGTTTTACTTACCTTTATATTTAGAACCTTCTAGAATTTTTTGCGCATCTTCTATAGCAAATAATTCCTTCAATGAAGTCTCGGGATGCCTTTCCATATATTTACGGACCATCATCCATCCTATAAACGATCCGAGCTTGGGAGCAGACTCATTCTTTTCCCCCAGTTCTGGTGTAAAAGGAGCTTCCGTAAAATATTTTTGAGTACGCAAATGATCTGTACTATATAGCAGATTTTCCTGTAAAAACCATGTCCATACATCACTTTGGTACTTGTTTGCCCAAGCCAAATGTTCTTTTGTATAACCTATTTTAAGTTCATCTGATACATTTTCAAGTAGCATATCCATTGCATACATTATCTTTCCATTGTATATCATGTGTTGCAAGGTATTGTGGGTTTGATCAGGAATTGAATAAATATCTTCGCGCAATACCGCTTCTATTACACGTGGAACTATGTTTTCTGGCGTGAAACGCCTTGAAATATATAGAGGGATTGACTGCACCAATGCAGGATAAAATTCAGATTCCGCTCCTAAAAACATATCCAATCCTATGCCTACATAATCTTCTCCAATAGGTGTTTGATAAGCAAAACCGCTTACATAGGTAATAAATCGTGGGATATTATATTCTGGAAAATAGTATTTTACATATTTAAAAACCTGCGTTAACTCTTTTTCATATGATTCCATTGATGGATAAACTTTTGCCACAGCCTTGTTCAAATCTACAAAATCCTTTTGCTTAATAATTTGAGTTAAAAATTCCTTCACTCGGATGCTATCCGCTGGATTTGCTATTTGCAAAATATCCTGCATATAATTACTGTAAAATATGCCATATCGCTCTTGCCAGGCTTTGTTCATCGAACCAATATCTTCTGGATTTATCTGGGCAAGGTCTTGATCAAAACGTTCAATATGTACTTGAACATTAATATTTGATACGTCAGGTCGTTTTATTGTAGTTGTTTCGCGACAAGATGCTATAGCAACTATTAAAAAAAAGAAATACTTTTGTAGCGGTTTTAATTTCATTAGTAAAACGAAGTTATCACCATAAATTTAAAACTAAAATTATAAGTATGCTAAATTTTACAAAAACTACAATTACTACCTTAGCTACATTGGCGATTCTTTTCTTTGCGATGCAGGTAAAGGCACAAGACTATTATAATAGATCACGTAATAGTTCAGAAGAAAAAAATTTCCGTTTAGGACTTTCTATAAATCCTAACATTGGTTGGTTGCGTTATGATGATGAGTATGAAGCAACAGCAAAAGCAGGCTTCTCTTATGGTTTGGTTGCTGACTTAGGCTTTGCAGATAACTATTATTTCTCTACAGGATTATTAATCAATTCAATTGCTTCAAAAGTAGATTTTCCTGGAGAAGCTATTGATAGAGACAAAATTCGTTTACAATATGTGGAAGTTCCTTTGACAATTAAATTGAAATCTGTTGAAGATGAAACAGGAAGATTCTATGGTCAATTTGGTTTCACAGCTGGATTTAAAGTGTCTGGAAAAGAGAAACTAGCGGGAGCAACTAAAAATCAATCCATAGAAGGTGATGATTTGTTTCGTTTAGGACTTCAAATTGGAGGCGGTAAAGAATGGAAATTAAGTGAAAACTTAGGATTGATGACGGGATTAACCTTTAATAATGGATTTACGAGGGCAATCAAAGAAGGAAAGCCAAAAACTTCATACTTAGCACTTAATTTAGGTCTATTCTTCTAAAAAGATTCTAATAAAATGAATAAAAATAGAGGTAAATACGAATCCAATCTTTAAATTCGTATTTACCTCTTTTTATTTGATAAATTTCCTATTATGCAAACAGAAAAAATCATCGATAGAATTGTTACTTGGCTCAAAGATTATGCTACCCAAGCAAGAGTGAAAGGATTTGTAGTAGGTGTCTCTGGTGGCGTTGACTCGGGCGTCGTGTCGACGCTTTGTGCAATGACAGGCCTAGAAGTATTGGCGGTTGAAATGCCTATTCACCAAAAAACGGATCAAGTCGATCGTGCATTAGAACATATTGAGTATTTAAAAAACAAGTTTACCAATGTAAAAGGAACGAGTGTGAATTTGACTTCTGCATTTGATGAATTGACTAACATTTTTGATGCAAAACAATCCGATATACCAAACAGAGATTTAGCATTAGCTAATACACGTTCACGCTTACGCATGTTGACACTTTACTACTATGGACAAATAAATTCCTTATTAGTGTGCGGGACAGGAAATAAAGTGGAAGACTTCGGTATTGGTTTTTATACTAAATATGGAGATGGAGGGGTCGATCTTTCACCTATAGCGGACTTATACAAAACGGAAGTTTATGCCTTAGCGAGAGCATTGGATTTGCCAGAAAGCATTAAAAATGCCATCCCAACAGATGGATTATGGGACGCGGAGCGAACAGACGAACAACAAATTGGTGCCACATATCCTGAATTAGAAAAAATCCAAAAAGAGTACGGCAGCAAGTCGGAAAGTGACTATACAGGAAGAGATTTGGAAGTATTCAAAATTTTTGACCGTATGCACAAAGCAGCTCAACATAAAATTCAGCCTATTCCTGTTTGCCATATTCCAGAAGAGTGGAAATAAAATAAATATAAATTAAACCTTTTATTTATTTCCCTGTCATACAAGATATAACTAGGCTTTATTATGAAAAATTTAAGTGTCATGTTAGCGGCTTTTGCTATTATAGTAATGGCCTCTTGTTCGTCCAATAAATATCATACCACTCGTGTTCAGAATTTAGATTTCGGGCAATATAAAACTTATGGATGGCTACCGCCAGTAGATTCCCTTTCTAAAGATTATTTTAGCAATGATATTGCCAAGCACAATATCATGACTACTGCCAATCAAGAAATTGAACAACGCGGCTTAACTTATACTAAAGAAAATCCAGATTTACTTTTCCGATATGTAGCTATTGTTAACAACAAAAGCAGATTGGTTTATGGCTCTCCTTACGGTTATGGTTGGGGCTGGGGCGGTCCATGGGGTTGGTATCGTCCATGGGGATATTACGGATATTATTCGCCAAACTATCCTGTAGGAAAAGAAAGAATACGCTATGGTCATATTATTTTGGAAGCTGTAGACCGTAATACAAAATCTGTAGTATGGCAAGCCCGCGGCACCACAGAGGTAGATAACCCAGAAAAAGCTATTAATGGACTGCCGAAAATGATAAATGGTATCATGAAACAATATCCATTGAAGACATCCAAATAAAAAATAGCTCCTAAATGGAGCTATTTTTTATTTTATAAATTTTGCATATGTCCTTAAGGCATCTTCTTAAACCCTTCTTTTTTGATTTTCCATGTGCCATCTTTTGGAAACCCGGGTGAATCTGAATCAGAGTTGTCCCACCCTTCGAGCATCATTGCTACAGCCGTCAATATTCCTCCATTACCAGGCAAGTAAATCCGTAATCTATCGTCTTGATAATTGTGTCCATTTTTGAGATAAGTATTAGTTCGGATATCCATAAATAAAGCATCTAAGGCTTTATTTGAAAGTCCAAGACGAGCCGCATTCATTGCTGTCATTGGGAAATCCCACCCCCATGTATCTGACCATGACCATCGCTTCCAAACTACATCAAAAGTATTTCTCATAATTCCTTTGTCTAATTTAGAGGATGCAGGAACCATTCCTAATGTACCTAATACAGATGGATGATCGGTCATCCACTTATCAAAGGAATAAGAATCGGGAGCCGTTTCAGTAGATAAATACACGCCATCTTTAACTGGAAGTGGAGCTAATTTATTAATAACCTCATCCCATTTAGGTTGACGCTTTTCTCCTAAGCGTTCTTTCCATTGTTGAGCAGTTCGCAAAGCCCAATCCCAATAGGCGACCTCATAAGGTGGATTTTTGGTTTGGGCAGCTGGAAAAACTTCTTGAGCAGGAATTAACCCAAATCCCAAATCGTACAGATCTTTTTCTTTGTTATAAGAGGTAAAGTGAGCCATGAATTCTGCTGTTTCATGAATAAGATTTTTATACTTATGCAATACTTTCACATCCTGATTGTGACGGTATAATAATTCGGTCAGGTAAATTAGATGTGGCTGTTGCCAAATTAAAAATGCAGCTACAGAAGATGGGCTTTCATCGCCCTCATTACTGGACATTTTGATCCAACGAACACCTTTGTAGCCCTGACGTTGTGCTAACTGTTTTGCCTTATTAAAAGTTCTAAAGTAATATTCTAGCGTATGTTCCAAAAGCTCAGGTCTTCCCCATAATGCAAAATGCACCCCATGCCACCAATGCATTTCAGTATGAGGCTTACCATACCAACTGTTGAATGTCAGACCTGTTTCTTGGGGAGGATTATTGCCTAAGCATTGTACACGAGTCAAATATTGAGACAGTACAATTCTTCTTTCTAATTCCTTCGCTCGGGAGTCCGTGCTACCTTCAAAATCTACAGCCGCTCCCGAATTCCAAAATTTTGTCCATGCAATTTCACTTTCCTTTTTTGCCTCAGTAAATAATCCTTTTGTTATACGCTTTTGTGTAGAATGAAAAGCAAAAGAAATTTCAAAGTTCTGTTTGGAAGATATGGGTTCTACAACGAAATAATGCGCGTTAGATTTAGAAACCTGTGCGTTGGTAAAATGTAAAGTTGTGTTGTATTCCGAGCCTTGTAGTGTATGCTTAATTACAGCAGAAGTATTATTTTGTGCAATAATATTAGAGCTATGTTGCTCTTCATTCGTATAATTCGTTCCCTCATCCAAAAATGTTCCCGTAGGATAAGGATATCTTATATATACTTTAATGCGTTTTTGTGCAAGCAGTGCGGATTCAATCTTCACACCTACTCTATCCGATTGCTGATAAGAAGCGGTATAAACTTTTACGGGAATATTATCAATGGTAAATTGACTGGTTATTAACCCCGTCCATACATCTAAAGTTTGCTCAATATTTTTTATATCCGTGATTTCTGCCTTTTTTCCATTCTTTAAATAGAGTTCTAAACCAACATTACCTAACTGCAAACGGTGCGGATTAGCACGAAAATATTCTGTTGCTTCTTTTGGTCTTCCCTCTTCTTTGTGCTGAATGCTATATAAAGCATTTCTGCCTTCATTATTAAAGTCATAAGCTTTTAGTGTTTCTTCAAACTTATAATTGTTAGGATTGTGAAAGCTATCCCAACCCCATTCTGACTGCGTCCCTAAAGAAACTCCTGGTCTATAAAATTCTGGAAAAGATTGCATTCCAGTTACGTCGACGGTATACGCAAAAGTTCCATTCCCCACCGTTAGAGAGGAGAGAATATCGACTTCAGTGTTGATAACATTGTGTCGCTGAACTACATTCTTTCTATTGATTTTAGGGTTTTGAAAAGATTGAAGAGAAAGAAATACAACAATTAAAACACTGAATCTTACTATATTTTTAGTAAAAAGAGGTGTACGTTTTCCCATTAATTTTTACATTTTTCAAGGTTATATTTTTTAGATAGTCGACTTTATACGGTTCTTTTACTCCATTGATATTACAATCAATCATGGTAAAATTGGTCACTGGTGAGGATTCATAAGCAGCAGAAAGTACCGCATATTTTCCGCCGTGCGTCACATCTAATTTTTCCACCCAAATATTACGAATAGTAGGAATATGATTTCCGGGTTTCTCATAGAACATATTGAAGCGAACCGCAGCTTCCTTATATTGCCCAACTTTTGTGTTGTAGAAAAATATATTCTCAATTATTCCACCGCGACTCGAACTCGTTTTGATACGCAAAGCTCTGTCTAGTTCTTTACTATCCATGGTATTATTAAGCGCATAAATATTGCGCGCCCCGCCCCCTATCTCACTACCTATAACTACACCGCCATGTCCTTCTTTAAACATGCAATTCTCTATGATATGATTTTCCGCAGGACGGCCTATATTTCGACCATCTTGGTCCCGCCCCGATTTAATAGCAATACAATCATCACCTGTATCAAAATAACAGTCTCTAATCCAGACATTCTTACAAGCCTCTGGATCTATTCCATCATTATTAGGACCTAATGTTTCAATTTTTACACGTTCAATAAGGACATTTTCACAAAGTACAGGATGTAAATTCCACATAGGCGAGTTAATTAGCTTCACATCTGCTATCCATACATTTTTACACAAATAAGTTTGAACAAAATTTGGTCTTAAAAAGTGTCCATCGCCATAAACACGATTGCGCGGATTTACTTCATCAGCCATCTGTTGGTGTAACTTCGCACGTGCAGGTTTTTGTTCTCCGGGACGGCTTTCATTCCAACCGTAATGACGCGCTCCACACCAATACCACCAATGATCCAGATCAGCATTACCATCTAACAATCCCGATCCTGTAATGGCTATATTTTCTTCTTCATAAGCATAGATGAAAGCGGAATAATTCATGCATTCCATACCTTCCCAACGGGTAAATACCATAGGATAATCCGAACTATCCCGACTGAATAATAATGTAGCTCCTTCACTAATGTGAAGATTTACATTACTTTTTAAATATATTGCTCCTGTCAAAAAAGTGCCGCTAGGTACAATAACACGGCCTCCACCATCACTATTACATTTTTCAATAGCTTCTCGAATAGCATCCGTATTTTTGTGTTTACCATCACCAATGGCACCAAAATCCTTTATATTATAATCTTTATTTCTAAATGAGGGAGCTTTAATAAGTTTTTTGAGATTTTCAACTTCCTGAAGTGGTTGTTTGGAAGACGTCCACACGTTTCCTTGTCCCCATACAATAAGTGTCATAAAACACAGGAAAATACATAAGTTTATTCTTATCAACATAGCAATAGATTTGAAATAGAGTAGATTGTACTTTGGCTATCGATTTCTAATATACTCAAAAAAGCCTCTTTTCCTATCCTGCAGTATCCTGAAAGATCAACGATTACAGCCGAGAAATCTATTTATAGCTAGAATATTACGGCGTTAGATTAAGGACATTTAAGGTTAAGACCTTTTAGTTGTCCTAAAAATTAACCAAAAAGAACTTGAAATACAGAAATATTTATTTAAATGTGGTATTCTTGTAAATAAGCAAATATTTTAACAACTTTACGTAAAGACTTTAACACGCATCAAAAATCGCTATGTATAAATCATTTCTTTCTTTCGTATTTCTTTTTGTCTCCATCGTTAGTTTTGCTCAACCCCAACCTACATTACAGCAAAAATTACAATCTAACCTGCCAATTCAATCTCAATTTCAGGTTTTATTGAATCAATCCAGAAATCAAGATGCTGATTTTAAGATTATACGAAAGTCAAATATTGATATCATTCAACGGAATGTAAGTGATTCTATAGCGAAATACACTAAAGAAATAGCTTCCTTGAAAGCGAATTCTTCCTCATCTGTTCAGCAGGTACAATCCTTAAAAGATTCGGTACAGACATTAAGCGAAAGCTTGCGCGTGGAACAAGAGAAAACCGATAGCATCTCCTTTTTGGGGATAGACTTTTCAAAACCATCATATCACATGTTGGTATGGTCTATTATTGCGATATTAGGTTTGGCGTTTTTTATTATTCTATTCTCCTTTAGAAAAGCTAAGGTAGATGCGGTAGAGCATCAAAAAACAGCAGAAGAAGTTCAAAATGATTTTCAGGCTTATAAGAAGAAAGCTATGGAAACCGAACAAAAACTTAAGCGTCAATTGCTGGATGAACAAATGAAAAGAGAGTCATAATCATAAAATTTTTCTCGAATAAAACATAAAAAAGCCAACTTAAATAAGTTGGCTTTGACATTTATACTCAAATTATAACCACTAATAACCTGGGTTTTGCATAGCTTGCTTTTCTGCTGGAGTTAAAGCTCCTCCATTTTCATTTGTGATTGCATCTAGGAACGATTGAGGTAACGGTCTATAGTAATGTGTATTTGGATTAAAGACTGAATTTCCTCGTACGAAACCATCGTTGAATGCTTTCCATCTTACTTCTAGTGTTTTTGTGCGGGCTAAATCTTCCCAACGGTATAGCTCACCACACAGCTCTCTTGTACGTTCATTTAAGATAAAATGCAGCATCTTTTGTGCATTTGTGGTGGCTCCTAGTTTATTGTAAATAGGAACATCCACAGGTGAGTTGAAAATATCATTTACAGAATTGATTACTAAAGATGAAACCGTAGAAGCAGTCGTTACTGGCATATCATTGTTGGATTCATAGTAGGTATTCTTATTCCAATAGATCGCGCCATCAGCAGAGAATCCACCACCTTTTCCAGCAGCATAAGGATTATTTATATACGATTGCCCACCATCTACATGTTTTGTACGGTCTTCACCTTGTTTAAACCCTGCTCGATTTCTCAACCTATTGATCCATTGTATGGCATTAGCATATTCTCCTTCACCTTTACGCACATAAGCCTCTGCTACCATTAGCACATCTTCAGCAGATCGTGCCATAATTGCATCACGCGTACCAAATTGAGAAGCAATATTTACGCGATATCCATCTCTATATTTGGAGAGGGCTACGTAACGAGAATGCGTACTTGTTCCTTGGGATAAGAAATAACCATAATTACCATGTTCTCCCACCCAAGCTTGTGATTGACCATTAAAGTAGCGTACGAACGTGTGGGTATTTTGCATTATTCCACCTTTTGCTACAGAAGTTAGATCAGTTCCCACTTTGGTATATCTATTATCTCCGGCACTGTTAACAATATATTTTATGGCTAATTCGCCACCTCTAAAACGCTTGGTACCTGCTACCGTTCCTGGAGGGCCCATAGCCGCTTGCTCATTTGTCCAAGAAGGCGCCCCCGCAGTATTATTACTGCCATAAGTAGTAATAAAAGATTTCCAGAAACGCGAGTCATTGACACGGTCAAAAACATCTAATGTATAGTTTGTAGAGCGCGCATAAGAGAACTCACGCCCCCCAGAAATATCGCGAGAAGTACCTGCTAGATCTTGATAAACAGCTGGATAATATAAATGAATTTGATTACCATAACGTCCCCAAGTAGCTTGATCATCCGAAAATTGTGCGGAAAGAATTACTTCAGAAACGCGTTCGTTAGGACTATTCGCTTTTTGGTAATCCCACAATTCAGTGTAATCACTCACCAAGGGATGTGCATTCACTACTTCTGTACCATACTTGATCACGGCATCCAAATCCGCACCTACATAACTTGTATTCCATCCACTGTAAAGTTCACTAGCACGTGTCAAATGTGCTTTAGCCAAATAATGTGCTGCTGCCCATTTGGTCACACGACCAAATTCGGAACCTGTAGGATTCAATAATTTATAAGCTTCTTCTAAATCAGCAATAATTTGAGCGAAACATTCTTCTTCGGTGTTACGTTGGAAGTAAGTTGTTACGCCTTCAGAAGGTGTCAATTTTAAAGGGACACCACCGAATTGAGTCACCAATTGTAGATAGAAATAGCCGCGCATAAAATAGCCTTCACCTAATCTTACATTGTAATTAGAGCTTGACTTATCATAATACAAAGGAACATTTTTAATCAACGTATTTGCAGATTCAATTCCAGAATACATATTGTCCCACAAAGGGGCAATATTTTGACCACCATAAGTAGTTTCTTGCGGATTTAAGTCCGTTCCATAGCTATTAAAACTGGGCGAGGCATTGTTAGCATCGGTGAATTCATCAACTCCGAGATTGAATAATGCCATACCCCAAGTGTAATTAAACTTAAATTTTAGCTTGGAATAGGCACCAGTAGACAAATCGTCCAACCCAGCTTGTGTTTTAAATAAATCTGTACTCGGTGTAGTAATAAGCTCTTCTTTCAAAAAGTCCTTACTACAAGACTCCATAAAAGATATACAGGTCGCACCTAATAGCGATGCTACTAATAGTTTATAATTAATTTTTTTCATGATTTTCACTTTATAAATTTTACGACGCTCTTATTAAAAACCAACACTTACACCCAAAACAAATCCCCTGGTAGTAACCGATGATCCCACTTGATTAGAGTTATTGTTATAATTGGAAAGATCTGTGTCCAAAAAGTCGATTTTAGAATACAGCATGGCAGGATTCATAAGCTGACCATAGATTTTAATATTATTAGCTCCTATTCTTTGTAGTTTGGAAGCAGGGAAATTATAGCCAAAACTTACATTTCTCAATTTTATGAATGAACCATCTCTATAATTCATCGAAGAACTGTACGTATCCGCCGCTTCTCCGTTTGAACCTGGCATATAATATTCTGCATCTTCATTCACTCCAGGAATAAAATAATCTAATTTACGTTGCATATACCTTCCATCTAATGTAGCTGCACCTGCATTCACTAAAAATCCCCACCGTGAATAGATGAAAAATGAAAGTTCGAAGTTTTTGTAATTAAAGGTATTTGATATACCACCAGACCATTTTGGACGGTACGAACCTATTATTTGTCTATCGTTGTTACCATCAATAGCACCATCTGGCACACCATCAGGTCCACTTAAATCTTTTACACGGATTTGTCCTGGTTTTCGACCATACTTAGCAGCTTCCGCTTCTTCTGAAGTTTTCCAAATACCATCGTACACGTAATCATAAGCTACAGCTAATTCTTCTCCAACAAACCATCTATTGTTTACATCTTGAAGATTGCCATTTGCTAATGCCACAATTTCACCTTTATCCTTAGACCATGTCAAAGAAGTATTCCATTGGAAATCATCTTTTTGAATATTCACTGTATTCAATTGGAAATCTATACCCCAACCTTTGGTTTTACCCACATTTGCATTAGTTGAAGTATATCCTAAAATGGAAGGAATCAGCATAGACATCAACAAATCATTAGTCTTTGTGCTATATACATCTAACGCACCATTGATTCTATTGTTGAATAAACCATAATCCAAACCGACGTTAAATTGTGTAGTACGCTCCCAGCCCAATTGCGGATTAGCCATTTTTTGAGGATTTGCTGCTGAAGGATCAGAAGCAACATAGCCAGGTGTCGAAGTCGTTGTATTCCAATTATAAAATACTTGCGTTAAACCACCTTTGGAAGCATAAGGACCAATACCTTGGTTACCTACTACACCAAGACCTGCTCTCAACTTCAATGCATTCACTACAGAAGAATTCTGCATGAAATTTTCTTTGTCAATGCGCCATGCTAATGACACCGAAGGGAATGAATCCCATTGATAGCCTGGAGCTAACACCGATGAACCGTCCCAACGTGTGAAAGCAGTTAAAATATAGCGGTCTTTGTAGATATAATTCAATCGCGCTAAGTAGGATTCTAATTGATACTCTCTCAATCCTGTGCCATAGGACCCCACAAATCCACCTGAAGAGATATTATACCATAATTCTTGTGCACTATATACATCTGTTGCGCGCATCGTAGCACTTTCATAGTTGTATCCAGAAGCGGATTGCAAGAAGGTCAACCCTAATTTGTGATCCGTACCAAAGTCCTTATCGTAGAAAACTAAATTATCTAAGGTCCATGCAATAGTTCTATCGGGACTATATGTTACAGCATTATTTCCATCTCCGTTTATACCTTCAGCTGCATTAGCAATTCCCAGTCTATAGTCTCTGTATTCAGGACCAAATTGAATTTTATAACGTAACCCTTTCAATGGTGAATAGATATTTCCTAAATCAATCTGACCAAACAAACTACCGGTAGCCACAAGACTTTGACGTTGATTTGTATTATGCTCCAACTCATTTATAGGGTTGATAATATTGATATCTCCCGCTGCTGGGTTACGAATAAAGTTGCCATCGGCATCATATGGAACAGTCCAAGGAAGCATTCCTCTTAGCGCATTGTAATAATCACCTGCTCCAGTAGTAGATTTAGTAAAACTATATCCATAATCTTGGTCACCATACGTTAGATTTAAATTAGCACCCATAGTAAACCATTTAGTAGGTGATGCTTCAAAGCTAATTTTTGAAGTAAATCTTTCGTATAGTTGTCCTGGTTGTGTGGCATCTTGTTTTAAGTAACCAAAAGAACCATATCCTTGTGTTTCTTCGCTACCACCTGAAACGCTTAACGTGTGTTCTGTAGATAATGCGTCTTTTCTTCCTACTGACGCCCAATCAAATTCACCTACCAATGAAGGATCCCACACGGTATTATTTTGTGTCCAACCTTTTGCAATATTTGCCCAAGAAGCAGCAACTGATCCCCAACGAGCAAAATCCTCACTGTAATTTGGCGTAGTCGATTTTGTTTTTGCTAAGCGTGCGTAGTCAATCCATTCCGCAGCGGACATGTATTCCATTACATCGTACATTTTTTCTGCAGTCGCCGTTCCTGCGTAAGTAAGTGAAGTTCTTCCTTTTTTACCTTTTTTGGTAGTCACCAAAACAACACCATTTGCGCCTCGAGAACCATAAACAGCGGTAGCAGAAGCGTCTTTCAAGATGTCGATAGACTCAATATCCGATGGATTGATATTATCAATACCACTTCCTTGCAAGGGCATACCATCAACAACGTAAAGCGGACTATTCGTTGCAGATAGTGATCTTAGTCCACGAATAGTGATACCTCCCGTTGTTCCAGGACGTTGGTTGGATGTGATATCTACACCGGCTGTTTTTCCTTGCATAGCCTGCAACGCATCTTTGACAGGCATAGCTTTAAGTTCTTTTTCTCCAATACTCGCTACAGCACCTGTAACATCAGATTTTCGAACGACGTTATATCCGACTACCACGACCTCATCCACCTCCAGATTATCTTGTGATAACTGCACATTGATAGTCGATCTACCTCCTACAGACTCTTCTCGCAAAGTGTAGCCGATAACTCTAAAAATCAGTACTGCGTTATTTGGTACATCAATAGTATATTGACCTGAAGCATTACTAGCTACCGACCTTGACGTTCCTTTCACTGAGATTGTTACGCCCTCAAGTGGACTTCCCCCATCATCCGTAACTCTACCAGTCACTTGATTTTGACCAAAAGCTGTAATAAAACTTATACTCATCAAACATACAAGCAGAAGTGCTTTTATGCTTAAAAACTTTTGGAAAAATTGATTAGTTTGTTTTTTCCTTTTCATTATATAAAATCTAATAGTTTGTTCTGGTTATCCTATGGTTGAAAAATTCCCCTATTGAAATCAATAAGAAATGTCTTCACGCACGAATGAATTAAGCATCGTCTTTTGATATACATTACAATTATTTTCTCCTGGTTAAAAGAAAATAAATCAGGTCTATAATTTCACAGTAGATGCATATAAGCTACATCCTATCCATATAACTAAAGATAGGTATGCATATTTATTTGAGCATCCTGTGATGTCCTGTATCAGATGGAAGGTCGGTAATTTGCGTAGAAGGGCACTTCTACTTGTTTTTTTTCTTGATTCTTAATTATTTGGGCCGCATATTTACCCATTAAATCAAAATCGGTGGAAATGGTCGCAATACCATTCAAAATAAATTTTTTCAGGGCAGTCTCATTATAGGAGATTACGCCAATATCTTTTCCGATTTTTAGTCCTTTCTTGATGCTTTTTTCTAGTATGAGTTCTAGATCGTCTTCAGCAAGATTGATATAACACTCACCTTTTTTGATGGGTTCTTTGGCAAGATTACCCACTAAAATATGATCGAATGCATATTGATTACAAAACTTGTAAAAGCCTTTAATAATCGCTTTGGGGTAATCGCTATGGTCTGGAAAAACTAATTTTATCATTTGGTAACGCGAAAGAGGCTCAAGGAATTTTTCTAAAGCTTCGTAGATATCTTTCTCGTAATTTTCATATACGCAATCCACATTATCGCTGATACCATCAATGTGTTTGCCCAATAGCATCAACTTTTCTTCCGGAATCAGAGACAATACCTCAGGAGCCTGATCACGGCCTTCTTTGAAATGTGGAAATACGACATAGCGATCGTACTGTTTATTCAAATTGAGTAATAATCTTCTCAAATGCGAAATGTCGCTATTGTAGACAAATAAGTCTAAGGAAGCTTCATCACCTAATTCTTTTGCGAAAGCATCATACACAATTTTTTTGTGTGCACTGAGTTTATTGAGGAATAAAGCAATTTTTAATTTTTTCGCGACATCGGTCTTTGCTACAAAATAACCTTTGCCAGGTGTCGAAGAAATGACCCCTAAACTTTTTAGTTGCTTGTACCCTTTTTCAACAGTATCTCTTGAAATATCAAGATAAATACTTAGTTCATTGATAGAAGGCAAAATATCACCTTGTTTGAGGTAATTATTTCGAACTCCATCAATTACAGCATCTACTAATTGAATATATTTTGGAGTAGATGAAAAGTCGTTTATCTGAATACTTTTATTAAAAGAAGAACTGCTCATAGGTTTATTTGTTAGTGTAAGTATAAAGAAAATACTTTTTTTTTTATACTCACAAGCTACCTTTACATTTACTTATTTTAAAAACTGAATAATTGAATTGGTCCATTTAATCCACTATCCATGATTTTCCATTGGCTAGCATCAAATGGTTTGTAATTTATGTTTACAAAATTGATCTCGTGATAATTTTTCCAATTTACTTTTCGGGCATCCAAATCACGCATTCGATTTGCCATTAAATTTGCCACCTCAATACGTACCGTATTTTTGCCAGACTGTAAAAAGTCGCTCACTTCAATGTGGTAAGGATGTGACCAAACAATGCCTGCATCTTTTCCATTGATTATCACTCGTGCACTTTCCCCTACAGCTCCAAGTTTTAAAAGGTAAGATTTCCCTTCCTTTTTTGTCAAATCTATTGAAGTCTCATAGACTCCAATTCCAGAAAATTTATTCATATCGGCTTTATTCAGCGCCGTCCAATAACTTAATTTCGATAAAGTCTCCGCTTTAGGTAATTGAGGACCTCCTTTGATAAAGGTCAGTTTCCATGGTTGGCTGAAAGAATTTACTTCTTCTAATATTTCGATATAATTATAATCCTTTTCTACTTTCTTTTCATCCGAAGCTAACACGATCCAAGCATAGCCCGAAGGAATCTGCAATCTTATATGACCTTCTTGTTGCGGCAGATTATAAACTTTTCCAGTTTGTGGATCCAACAAAGAATAATATTTTCGAACATTATTTAAGGTTACTTTTTGATCCACATTGCGTTTGCTGTGATTTACCAAATAATAATACACCTCAGTTCCTACCACTCTTCTGGTAAAATTAATACCTGCGCGTACCAATCGCTCTGCAAAGATTTGTTCGGTTTCTAAAGCTGTTTGAACATCTGTAGTTACATAAATCTTTCCCTTGCCATACTTAGTATATTGATGTGCTACATCAGATTTTAATTTAAGCAAAGCTACTTGGTCAGCCAATTCTCTCCTTCTAGCTTCATGATTTTGATAGCCTTCTACATCATTAGGCAAAGACTCAAAAATTACAGTTGCACCATCACTGGCTAAACGCAATAAATTTTTAAATGTCTGTACAGAGAAATACTTTGTGGAGGGCACATAAATTACTTTGTAAGGATTTGCCTTTTCGGATGTCACCAACTGTTTATTCTGCACTTTGGTCTTTGCGATAAAAGCATCCGAGATAAAATCAAAGCTATATCCTTGGCGCTGCAACCTTACGGATTGTTTATAAAATGAAGAAGGATGCAACCATTCGTCTACATGATGCACACTTAAGGTCTTAAAAGCTGATGTGGTATCTTGCCACACGTCATACACAGGCCAATACACTAAAATTTCATTATCAGCAACACCAGATTGCATTACAGATTGGACGCGTGTGACGTAACTATTTAAACCTGGCAAATGGTCCCAAAAAGAATTGTTAGTAACAAAATTTGTGGAAGCATAAAATAACCAACCTGGAAATGATACGTCATTTGGCGTATACGTCGTACCATGATAAAATACGTGATTTACACCCGCCAAAAACAACTGCTCTACTTCAGGCTTTGCTTGAGACAAAGCCGTCTTGAAATGCTCCGTCAACCATGTAAATGTTTCTGAGGTGGTATATTTTTTACCTGAAAGGTGCGTAGCCGACGTAGCAAATTTAAACATCATAGGGTCTGGATCCACGTTACGTACATCTTCCTTATCACGACGAAGTCCTGGGATATTGAAAAAACTAGAACCGAAAGTTTCACATTCCGCAATATCCGTACTAGCGTATAAGTCGATCAGATTACCTGGAGATCCATGCGCTTGATTACGAGATAATGCATTATGGTCATTCGTAAACTTTGTGAAAGGGACTAAGAAATTATTTTGCAAACAATAACTGATCACCTCTCTATAATCTGTTTTTATACGTGCTTGACGGTCTAAATCTGTTCCTTTGCCTGAAAAATCCAGCAAATGATCCTGAAGTTTGTATCCTTTTATACGTTCGAATTCTGATAAGAAAGAATCTGTCCAATTCGCGCCATATACCTCATAACTATCATTGAAGAATGAGCGAACGTTTAGATGTTTTCCATTAAAAATATGGGCAAAATGATCAAAATAGAATTTTGCAGAAGCATTACCCAAATGATCTACCGTCATACCTTCTCCGCCTGGAGCGGCTCTTTTGACCTGCTGCCTCGTACGACCTGTAAATAGGGCTATCACTTTAACATTTTCAGACGCGATCCATTCTCCCGAAGTCGAATTCAGGTATTGATCCAAATTAATTTCTTCCCCATTTCCTTTGAAAGCGCGTAAAGCTTGTAATTTGGAATAGGTTTGCTTTTTATCACTTACTTTCAACGGAAAAGTAAGTTTTGCTCCTTTTTGTAAATCTATCTCATCCAAAAAGAATTTAGTAGCGGCGTACTCATTGGTGACAAATGAACCGCCAAATGGCCATCCTGTACCCAAATTCATATCCACGCCCATGCCCAACTTTTCGGATTGTTCGGTTGTGACTTTCAACATGTACAGCCACTTGTCCGAAAGGAAATTTATATAACTTTTTTCAAATCCTTTTGCACCATAGATAGGCGTAATCTCCACTCCACCGAATCCCACTTGGTTCATTAATTGTAGCTCGCGCTCGAGATTTTGCTTATCAACTGCCGAACCCATCCACCACCATCTTGTCCAAGGTTTCATTTCTTTAGTCACCTCAGGCCACAGATTTTGCGCTGAAGACGTAAAAGTCGTTAAGCCTAATGCACAAATCAGTGCTAGTATGTTTTTATTCCTCATAATTTAGTCTAAATGAAAAACGGGTATCAAAGGGATTGAAACTGGCGAGGAATCAGCATTTGTCTCCATGATATCCGCCATAAATTCCCACCATTTCTGAACTATTGTATTACTTCCCAATTCTTGCGAAGAGCTTCCCGAAAGACGTTGCACTGCAAATAAAGTGTTAGTTTCTTCATCCAAGAAAATACTGTAATCCGAAATACCACTTTTGCTAAGCAATTCTGCCAATTCAGGCCATATTTCCGCATGCCGCTTTTCATATTCAGCCTTCATGCCAGGTTTTAATTTCATTTTAAAAGCTACTTTCATGCTTATAATTTTTTATGAATATCTATTTCGATAATGCTCAATGTTCCCTTTGCGTTCGCGTCATTACGTGATACCCCATCGTCTAATCTTTTACCGCCAATTTCAGCATGTAAATTTTCCTGAGCAGTATACGATGCTCCTTTTAATTTAATTTTTACTTTTTGACCTTTAGTACGAGGTAATGTGATTGTGTAATAACCTAAGGTGGTTTTAGTCACGATATCAGTAACTAATTTATCATCAATATAAATTTCCAGAGGATAGGCTCTAGATCTAAAATTGTTTAATTTCACATCTATTTCGTCGATGAAATCGGTTTTAGACAGATTATATTCTATCCAAGCTGTTTGCATTTTTCCATCGTTTACCCAATCCGACAATTCATTATCATCAAAAGAAGCAACTACTTTGTCTTGATTAGCCCCCGCTGTAGCGAATTTAATTGGTAAGGTTATACGCTTCACTTTTAACGGAGATTCAGACAATCCTTCTCCTCTATCTAAATTCGATGGAAGATTTAGTTTGGAAGACTTTTCAAAAAGACCGTTATTGATTATGATAGGCTCTACTTTCCAAGATACTTCATCTGAAAGCAGACCGTTAGCGTGTGCTGTTAATTTTACTTCTCCTGTTTGATTGTATAAGGTGCGTAATAAAACTCTATTTACGCCAGCTTCTACAGGTAGTGATTCTGCTAAGATAAAATTATTGGAACCTTGTGCAATTCCCCCCTTCCATTCCATAGGTCCAGTAAATTTGAAATCAATCATGTTGGTAGCTGTAGGACAGCGGTTGCCCTCTTTATCCAGCACTTCGACTTCTACCAATACCATATCATTACCGTCTGCATACAATCCGTTCTTGCCGTGCTGATAAGTTAATTTTAGGCGATAAGGTTCACTCGCCGTGCGAAGGATTTTCTCATTCAATTTGTTACCACTAGCATCATAAGATATCGCTTTGAGCGTTCCCTTTTCGAATTTTACATTCGGGAAATTGAATAAAAACTCCAGTGAACGTTGTCCTTCACCGATTTTTTTTTCGTTTATAAACAAGTCAACCTTTTCTCCAGCCGAAATCACATGTACATCTTTAATAGTACCTTCAGCGTAATTCCAATGTCCTACAATATGCAATCCTTTTGGATCGGGTTCAACCCAGCCGTTCCACATTACTTGATGAGCATAAAAAGCATCCTTAGGTATCCGCATGGCATCCACTTCGCCACTTCGGCGGTAATTTTCTTTGCCTCTAAAATGTGTATTTGAATCTGAGAATATAATATTTAATCCTCCAGAACTTACGCGATCACCAGTGCCAGGACGTACTTTGTAATACTCGTACCACCGGTATACCGCTTCAATAGCAAAAGAATCCTGATTTCTATTGTAATCACTTGCATCATTTCCTTTGTACAAAGGACCTTCACCGTTTTTGTGGTAAGGATAAGTATATTCATCCCAATATTTTCGAAGTGCTTCATCACGCATATATTCCGTAGCGATCATGGGATGACGCGCACTCTTATTGATATAAAGCATCTCGCCCCCGTATTCTGCGATCTTGCTGTCCAACATTTCACGCGAACCAATTGCTCGTCCTCCATGCGGATCATACTGATCTCGAATTACTTTCATTTCGTCCATGTGCTCTTCAGATATAGATTCATTTCCACTTTCGTAAAGCAATACACTGGGATTATTACGGTAATAAATAATCGCATCACGCATGACTTCTTTGCGCTGTTCCCAACGACGACCTGTTACATCTTTTTCAGAATCCCCCGCTGGTAACATTTGCATTAGTCCGACTCTATCACAAGATTCCACATCTTGTTTCCAAGGTGTAACATGCATCCAACGCACTAAATTTGCATTGCTTTCCACCATCAACCTGTTGCTGAAATCGCTCAGCCAGGGTGCGACAGAAAGTCCTACTGCAGGCCATTCGTTGCTGGTCCGCTGTGCATATCCTTTCATCATAAGGACTTGATCATTCAAGTATACCATGCCTCCACTGAAAGCTGTTTTTCGAAATCCTGTTTTGGTTTCTACAATATCGTTGGTATTATCAGTATTGTTTATTTTGGTCGTAATGGTATATAAGTATCCATATCCCCAATTCCAAAAATTCACATTTTGCAGCTGTGCTTTAGCTACCAAAATTTTTGTTTGACCACTGGCAATGCTGTAGGGTTGGGAAAATTCTTTTACAAGCTTTCCATCTGCGTCACGCACTTCTACACTGTATTTCCCTGATTGGGCTTGATCACTTTCATTTTTAACCTGAGATTCTACAAAAAGATCAAGTTTTCTTTTTTTAACGTCTATGTTCTTTGCATAGGTATAAACTCCTGTTGTTCCAAGGTTAGAAAATAGTGGCAAAGTCTGGTATACCCTAGGTTTGAAATGAATCCAAACATTTTTAGGTAGGCCACCATAGTTGGCATTGAAATTTCGATCATTCCATTGAAAAGTACTATTAGTGGCTTTTTCTCGATAAGACCAACTGTTGTCTGTACGTACAGCAATAATATTCTTTTGCGTTCTTTTAATGGCTTTCGAAATATCCATACCAAAAGCCATCACACCATTTTCATGTCGACCAATAAATTGCCCATTCAAATAGACTTCTGCCCCTTGCCTTGCTCCTTCAAATTCTAAAAAAACTTTGTCCAAAGGCACATCTTTAGGAAGAATTAGATGTTTACGATACCAAACAATATTTGTGGAATGCTCATGAATAGCTTTCGCAAAAGATTCATTCTCATTCCACGCATGAGGCAGCGTTACTTGCTTCCAAGTGGAGTCATTAAAACTTTCTTTCTCCGCATCTTTGATATCGCCAATATGAAGGCGCCATTCGGCATTGAGACTATATACTTTACTATCCTGCGCATATATTGTATACACAAAAAAACTAAAGCATACAGTTAAAAAGTATGTAAGACCAATATGTCTCATTATAATTTTTTATCCAGTAATTTATAAACTTCTGAACCAGCTAATAAGAAACAACCTAAGCCGTAATCTTCAAAATCTGGAACTGAAGCAAAGCTTACTGGTTGACCATCTTTAGGCTCTTTACCTGTTCCCTGCAAGTAACCTAAGAAACCTGAAGGGTGGATAGCTTCCTTGAACATGGCATTCCATGCGCGCTCCATCGAAGGACGATAGGTTTTGGCATCCAATAAACCATTATTAATTCCCCACGCCATGCCGTAAACGAACAGAGCAGTACCTGAGGTTTCTCTTCCGCCAAAATTTGTCGGATCATGCAAACTCACATTCCAGAAGCCGTCTTCGCGTTGGCAAGCCAACAAGCCTTCCATTAATTCTTTGTAATCCTGCAAATATTCAGCACGGTGCTTTTCAGTTTCAGGAATTAAATCCAACACACGTACCAATGCTGCAACCACCCACCCATTGCCTCTGGACCAATAACAATCTTCTCCATTTGGCTCTTTGTAAGGAGGTACAAAATCTTTATCTCTCCACCACAATTTATCAGCTTTGTTGTACAGCCCTCCACCTTCTACATTTTTAGAGTGCGCATACATTTTGTACATGTAATCGAAATACGTGTCATCTTTATACATGACACCTAATTTCGCAAACACAGGCATAGCCATTTGAATAGCATCAATCCAAGTCCAATCATCATATTTTCCAGATTTTATGACGTATTCAATATTTGCTTTAATGTCCTTTATACGTTCAGGTTTAGGGTCAATTTCATACAAATCCAAGTAAGTTTGGCCGCAGGCTTGATCATCCGCATTACGAGTGGTTGTACCATTACGCAATCCCCATTTGTGATTCTCACCCCAATCTACAGCATAATCATAATAGCGTTTGTCTTTATCGATTTTGTACAAAGCCATTAGCCCTTCATAATATACACCCCGAGTCCATATGTTACTTGGTCGCCAACGATTCGTATAAATTGGTTTCCCTGTATCAGGCCATTTATTCATAAAATAATTATTGGTTGTGCGCAACACAGCGAGCACTTCGTCTTTGTTAATCGATGAATTCGTTGTGTTGGAGATTTTACTTTTGGTTGCACATCCGATTATAAAAAACACGGAGCATAGTATTGAACTTATAAGGGCTATCTTATTTCTTTTCATATCAAATGATTAGCTGGTAACGTCAAAAAATATTTAAAAGCATCGGTAGAATGCTTTGTATTGGTTACATTAATAGTACGAGTATACTGTAAATAAGCTTCTACAGCAACCTGTAGTGTCCTGCGAAATCTTATTTAAAGCTCCTTCAGTTTATTTCAAAAACTTTTTTAAGCCGATATTGGAATTTGATTTCAAATAATTGGCTACTAATTTGGCATTTAATTCTGCGCCTTCTTTGATGGTATGCGTCGCATCTTTTTCGCCGAAATAAGTAGATTTTACTTTTTGCTGTCCTTCTTTCTCATAAACTGAGATAATCAAATCCTGCAATGGAATAAAATGAGCACCACTTTGAATAGCTGCCTCTTTTGCCCAATCAGCGTAGTTGGATTTTCGGACCTTCTCTCCTTCCCAAGAATTACGAGGAATTGGCGAACAGATAATTGCAGTAGCACCCTTATCCTGGATATTTTTCACAAAACGACGAAGATAAAAACCATAGCTGTACACCATTTCGTTTTGCTTAAGCAAAGGATTAATCACTTCTTCATACTCGTCTCCATTCCCCTTTAAAGTACCTCTTGCTCGCAAAGTATCCACAACAGGACTTGAATCATTATGTCCAAATTGCATGATTACGTAATCGCCAGGTCTAATATTATCTAATACTTGTTGCCACAATTTTGGATTGTTGTAAAATGTTCTTGTACTTGTTCCTCCTAAAGCCTGATTGCGTACTTCTATCTTATTTTGATCAAAATAATTCGCGATAAAACTGCCCCAGCCCCATTGACCATTGGAACCATCACCTCTGCCATTTTTTACTGTACTATCGCCAATTACGAATAACCGAGTCTTATTTTCCTGTTGCAAAAAAGAATTGAGCATTAAAAATGTACAAATCCCCAAAAACAGTAATCTTATATTTCTTAACATATTATAATGACTTTAAATATTTTATAATAGGATGTTGTAACGTCGTAAGACCTTCTATTACAGAAGCGGCATTTTCCATCGCCCCTTCGTAATTCGTATGTGTATGATCACCAGGAAAGTATTTAGACTTTACAAGATCAGGCCCCAACTTATCGTATTTTTTCGCAGACAATTCATTCAAATCCACAAAAGGAATATTTTCTTCTTCTGCAATTTGCCTCGCCCAAAGACCAAAATCTTGATTGGCACGTCTTACTTTTCCTTCAGCATCCCACTGATTACGTGGTATCATAGAAAGTAACACCGGCTGCACGCCTTTACTCTTGGCGGTTTTCACAAATCGTCTTAAATTTTCGCCGTAGGTATGCACGACTTCAAATTGGTTATTACCCCAATCCAACACAACAGAATCACGTCCTATTCCTCGCAGGACACCTCTATACCCTTGGCGCGAAGTGTCAGGCTTACTGCCTTCATTATGTCCAAACTGGATTAAGAGGAAATCTCCTTTTTTCATCAACGAATCCACTTTTGCCCAACGTCCTTCCTTTAAAAATGTGCGAGTACTGCGACCTGCCATGGCGTGGTTTGCAATTTCCACCTTAGTAGTGTCTAAAAATTCACTTAATAACGATCCCCATCCCCAAAATTCTTTATTGCTGTTACGAACCGTTGAGTCACCAATTATATAAATTGTAGGTTTAGGTTTTATTATATAGGACATTAACATCAGTCCTATTACTCCTATGGAGACTATTTTAAATATTTTCATAGCTATTCAATACTATTTCTTTTTGGACTTCACAATTTTGATGTTAGGTTTTGGAGGTGTACCCATTCCTGTTCCCAAATAATATCCTGTATGTGGTGGTTGATTATATCCCACATTTTGCCAGGCAATACTTAACCTATATTGCGGATCATGCATAAGTGTATACACTCGATGCGGGGTAGGAATTGTTGTCGTATAAATCCGCAAAGATTGATTGTCTGCTGAACGAAGAATCAATTCTTCACGCCAATCTCCAAGGATATCAGCTGATAAATTCGGTGTACTTTTACTTCCATTTATCGAAAAAGCACCATCTGCTGTGAATATCCTTCCAACATTATACTTCTCAATATAATTGTTATTTAACAATTCACGGCTTAAATCATCATCCCACCAGATCAAAAAATTTACAGAACGCGGAGCACGTCCTACTGCTTCTCCTTTCATATTATACGCATTGTATGAACCGGCCCACCACATGTAAGCACCTTTATAATTGGGATCTATATTAGCAGCTACACCCCTACCGATATCTTCATCAATAGCACCTTTAAATAAAAGTTCACCCGTTTTTGCATCCAAGAGTGAAGTACCAATACCTTTTCTTCCTCCTTTTAACTCGTGAATTCCAAATATCTCTAACCCTGGTCTGTCGGGATCCAAATCAGTAACATGCAGTGCATCACCATGACCTAATCTTGTACTGTATAATCCTTTGCCATTGTCATTCACAACCATAGACCCAAATATTATTTCATCTTTGCCATCTTGATCTACATCTGCAACAGACAAATTATGATAGCCCTGACCTGAATAAGGATTATTACGACCTTCCGTATCAAATACCCATCTTTTTACCAGCTTCTTATCTTTATAATCCCAAGCCACCAAAGCTGTTCTCTCATAATACCCTCTGGTCATGACCACTGAAGGATTGACACCATCCAAATAAGCTATACAGGCTAAATACCTGTCTGCACGATTGGCATTACGATCTCCCCAAGACATCAGGTCGCCACGCGCAGGTAAATAATCTACGGTGTGAACGGCAGCGCCTGTCAGACCATCAAAAACAGTTAGGAATTCAGGTCCTTCGAGTATTCTACCGAAAAAGCGGGAAGAAGGAACTGTATCACGCCAATCAGCATTCGGGTTACCAATGTACTTTCCTAATCCGTCCTTTGTGCCATCTGCTGTTTTACAAACCAGTTCAGCCTTACCATCGCCATCCAAGTCGTACACCATAAATTGCGTATAATGTGCACCTTCTCTAATGTTCTTGCCCAGATTTATTTCCCAAAGGAATGTTCCATCCAATTTGTAGGCTTGAAAAATAGGTTCAGAGGTGAGTCCATTGTGCGCATTATCGCGACCTATTCCTGTTTGATGCACGATCAATTCGTATGATCCATCGCCATCCAGATCACCAACCGATACATCTCCTGGATTATACCCATTAGGTGTTCGCAATGGAATATTTAGGTAAGATTGATTATTTTGGTCTTTTGAAAAGCTATATCTTGCGACTTCTTCTTCCTTTTTATTTTTTAGAACTGTCAAAATATAAGTTACATCCAAACCTGTTTGAAGAGTCTCATCTTGAAAATTTGTACCTGCAATAAGTGGTTCTGCATTCAATTTAGTTTTTGCCGACTTTGCGTATTGTCTATAAAGATTAAAAGCCGTAGAATATTCGTCAGTTCCTAATAATCTCCAACTTAGAAAAACTGAAGATTCACTGGTTTTAATTCCAATAAGACCTCTATCCAAGTATTCCATCTTTCGCTGTGCGTAGCAAAATATTCCTTGCAATATCGTGAAGAAAAGGACAACTATAATTCGGACAGCATACATAATACTACTTCTACTAGACAATTGGATATTATTGTTTAATTACCTTTTTACCATTTACCACGACATTTTCCAATTGGAAGTTCTCGATATAGCTTTGCTTAATATCACCCGAACGAGAAGCTTTGACATTCATATTGATAAATGAAAAATCAGAAAGTTTGTATTGCGGAGAATTGATCACATCAAACAAGATATCACATTCCAAATCCACATTTTTGAAAACAATATTTTTGGCATAAGACATTTTGATATCCTTTTCGCCTTTTAGGTCAAAGAACTGTGTCCATGGTTTGATAAAAAGCACACTTTTAGCATTACCTTTTACATTCTCTAGCGTAATGAATTTGTATTCCTGTGGTGTATCGGGACGCATTTTTAATTGTAAAACCTTTTGCGCTTGATCCACTGTATTATTTCTAAAAATAACATTATAGCTCAGAATCGACTCACTTCCGCAGGTCAATGCGCTGTGACAGAATCCAAATGAACAATTTTCAATGATAATATTCGAGTTAGGTCCATTATTTGGATCAACATCTGCTTTTGGCCCTTTTCCTCCTTTTAAAGCAATCGCATCATCGTTTACAGATAGGTAGCAATTCTTAATGAGCACATTTTTGCAAACATCCAAATCCACCGCATCTGAGCTTGGAGCTTTCACAGGCTCTTTTGGCGCGGTAATATGTAAGTTTAAAAGTTTTAAATTTTCTACCTTATAAAAATGTGTCGTCCAGAACGGAGAATTGCGCAACTTAATTCCAGAAATATGAACGTCTTTACTATTGGAAACATACAATAAGCGAGGTCGCATTTCGTCCATATTCGTGCAATTTGGGTTAAAAGCTCTACGTAACCAAAATGCTTTCCAATAACGTAGACCATTTCCATCCAACATACCCTTTCCCGTAACCGTAAACCCATCCACTTCATCGGCATTTACCAAAGCAGCAAAATATTTCAGCGTCTGTCCTTCCATACGCGTCATCACCAAATCGAAATTGGAAATATCGTCGCTTCCTTTCAATACGCCACCTTCTTCTAAATGCAAATGTGTCTTGGGCTTGAAGAATAAAGAACCACTCAAGTAAACACCTTTAGGTACAATAACCACACCTCCGCCCTCTTGATATGCTTTATCAATTACTTCTTGAATCTTCTTAGTTTGAATTACAGTACTATCAGAAATGACACCATAATCTGTTATCTTATATTTTTTACCCAATGAATTTACATCCACTAATTTGGCATCAGAAAACCAAGAACTGATCAACTCTCCATTAGGAAATTTTTGCTGTGCTTTCGCTGAAAACACTCCCATACAGAGATAAGCTAGAAGGTAAACTATACTGTTTTTCATTGATTAATATTATCTAAGGGTTTATAATTCGGTCCTATAATTGGACTTTGATAGATAACTAAACTATCAACAATAAGTCGATTATCCAACCTGTAGCATCCTGTTTTTGGCTATTTATATCCAATTAGTTACA
>NZ_JAAKGQ010000023.1:0-56085 GCF_011043515.1 Sphingobacterium sp. SGL-16
TAATAAGATAACCGTAAATTAAGTTGTTAATTCTTAAGTGGATTGATAACCAAGCAAGTATCTATATTTTTCTCGATGTAGATATATGCGATTGTCTATTAACAAATTAAAAAAATTAATATGGGGAAGTTTGAAATTAAAAAGCGTTCTAATGGCGAGTTTCAGTTTAATTTAAAAGCTGGGAATGGTCAAATAATTTTGGGTAGTGAAGGCTATTCATCCAAAGCAGGTTGTTTAAATGGAATTGAATCTGTTCGGACTAATTCACAGATTGACGAAAGATTTGACCGCAAAGAATCCGCTAGCAACAAATATTATTTTAACTTAAAATCTTCTAATGGCCAAATCATAGGTTCGAGCGAAATGTATGAATCTGCAGCGGGCAGGGATAACGGTATTCGTTCCGTAAGTGAAAATGCACCCGATGCTTCAATAGAAGATTTAACAGTTTAAAAAAAATAGGTTTATAAAAAATGAGACAACACGTTGTCTCATTTTTTATTTACTAGAAATTTCATTTTTAAGCATTATGTCGGCATAATAATTATTAAAGGCTGTTTATAACTCAAAACCAGCTTCCAAACTCTTAATAAATCGTAATTTTTTAGCTTTTTTCTGCAAACGTTGTCGGTATCGTTTGCGCAATTTTAGCGCAAAACCTTGTCTAAGCGCCTTATTTATACCTTAATATTGTATATAATATTTTCATCTACCTTGAAAAATATTATGTAATCCTCTGCGGAGGTGGTAACCATTTATACAATAATTAATAAACATTTAATAACAAGGCTATAGCTCCCTTAAGGAAGATGTAGTAGTTGTTTTAACTAATTTAAATCTGTTCACTATGAGGGTAACATTTACTGTACTCATGATGGTACTGATGTGGCAAATCTCCTTTGCCCAACAGCGAACCGTTAATGGCGTTGTCTCGGATACGGACAACAAACCATTGTCCGGTGCCACGGTTAGCGTCAAAGGCACTAATCGAAAATCGAGCACCGATGCCGAAGGAAAATTCAGAATCCAAGTTAATTCTTCCAATGAAATCATTGTGGTGAATCTGATGGGCTATGAAACCCAAGAAAGGGTGGTCGGCAACCAAAATAATCTGCAATTTACCTTGACGAGTGACGAAGCAGCGCTGGAAGAGGTGGTTGTAATTGGTTACGGAACCGTTAAACGTAAAGATTTAACTGGTGCTGTATCTTCAGTTGACTCCAAAACCATAGCTGCAGCTCCAGTTGCTTCTGCATTAGAAGCTATCCAAGGTCGTGTTGCAGGTTTGAATATCGCTACGACTGAAGGTTCGCCTGATGCTGAATTGACTGTACGTGTTCGTGGAGGAGGTTCCATCACGCAGGATAATTCACCTTTGTATATTGTGGATGGCTTTCCTGTGAATTCTATTGCAGATATAGCGCCACAGGATATTGAGACAATCGATATTTTAAAAGATGCTTCATCTACAGCTATCTATGGTTCTCGCGGGGCGAATGGTGTAATTTTAGTGACCACAAAAAGTGGTAAAGCAGGTAAGACCAATATTAGCTTAAATGTTTTCACGGGAGCACGTAATCTAGCGAAAAAACTGGATGTTTTAGTTCCAATGGATTATGTGACATGGCAGTATGAGCAAGCTTTATTGGCAAATAAGTTGACTAATTATACGGATTACTTTGGTAATTATCAGGATATAGATTTGTATGCCAATGTACAAGCTAACGATTGGCAAGAGATTGTGTTTGGTCGTACAGGCAATACTTACAACCACAACTTAAATTTCAATGGTGGTAGCGAAAAAACGAAGTTTAGTGTAAGTCATTCCTTCGTGAAGGATAAAGCAATTATGCAGATGTCGGATTTTCAACGCCAGAACGTGAATTTCAAATTCAATCACAAACTGTACAAGAATTTAACATTGGATTTAGGACTGCGTTATTCGGATATGCGAGTGAACGGCGGAGGTATGAATGAGCAAAATGAAGTTTCTTCTGCGGACTCCCGTCTAAAGTATGCGATGCTATATCCGCCTTTTCCTGTGGAAGGATTGACAACGACAACAGAAACGGATGATGATTTCAATCTGTATAGTCCTTTGGTAGCTATCTCGGACAATGATCAATATTTTCAACGCAAAACATATAATCTTAATGCAGCTTTGACGTATGAAATCGTAAGTAACCTGCGATTGAGAAGTGAGTTTGGTTATGATGGCTACCGCAATGATCAAGATCGTTTTTATGGTGGTACGACTTATTATGTACGTAATGTGCCTACTAGTGCTAATCAAAATTTACCAGCTTTATGGCTTACTAATACAAACCGTAATGGCTGGCGCAATACCAACACCTTGAATTTTGATTTCAAAAAATTGATCTCCAAAGATCATTCGTTGAATATGTTGGTAGGTCAAGAGTATTTAATGACGCAAAATCAAATTTTGTCCAATGTTCTTCACGGATTTCCAGAGACTTTTACATTTGATGAAGCGCGTAAATTGACTACGCAAGGTAAACCAAATTCCATTGACAATAACTTTTCACCAGATGATAAGCTTTTATCATTTTTTGGACGTGTCAATTATGGTTATAAAGAAAAATACTTATTGAGTGCGACGTTTAGAGTGGATGGTTCATCTAAATTTTCGAAAGATAATCGTTGGGGATTCTTCCCATCGGTATCTGGAGCATGGCGTATTTCGGGCGAAGATTTCTTACAAGATGCGCAGTGGCTTAGCGATTTGAAATTGAGAGCAAGTTACGGAGCAGCTGGAAATAATAGAATTCCTGCCGGATTATTGGTACAAACTTTCAATAACTCTACCACAACGTGGGTAAATGGTTATGATAACTATTGGGCAGCTTCCAAAACCATGGCAAATCCCGACTTGAAGTGGGAAACAACTATTACACGCAATATCGGTTTAGATTTTTCATTATTGAATAATAGATTGAGTGGTACGGTAGATGCGTATTTGAATAAAACGAACAACTTATTGATTGCTTATCCTGTAGGTGGAACGGGTTATGATATTCAATACCGCAATATTGGTAATACCCAAAATAAAGGGTTGGAGTTCTCTCTTAACTGGGCCGCTTTGCGTAAAGAAAATTTTGATTTGTCTTTGAATGCTAACATTGCATTTAACAGAAATAAAGTTCTAGATCTAGGTGCTGTGGAGAATATTCCAGGTACCTCACGTTGGGCATCAACGGCGATCAACATGGATTATTTGGTTGAAAAAGGAGCTCCTGTAGGTCGTATGTATGGGTATATTAGCGATGGACGTTATGAGGTGGATGATTTTGAAGGTTATATCTCCAATCAATGGAAATTAAAAGAAGGTGTAGCAACTGCAGCAGATGTGGTGGGCACCATGCGTCCAGGTGCGATGAAGTTGAAAGACGTAAATGGTGATGGTATGATTTCGGTAGCCGATCGTACGATTATTGGAAATGCCAACCCATTGAATACAGGAGGTTTTTCTATCAATTCACGTATCTACAATTTTGATTTAGCGGCGTATTTCAATTGGTCTTATGGCAATGATATTTACAACGCCAATAAAATCGAGTATACGAGCACTAGCCAGTATTTCTCTCGAAATATGACTTCCGAAATGGCTTCGGGCAATCGCTGGACAAATTTACGTGAAGATGGAACCATCAGCAATGATCCCGCGGAGTTAGCACAGATGAATGCTAATACGACTATGTGGTCGCCTTATATGCGTTCGTTTGTATTTAGTGATTGGGCAGTGGAAGATGGCTCATTCTTACGCATGACTACGTTGACGCTAGGATATACTTTACCAAAGCAGATTTCTTCACGTTTACGTATGCAGAATATGCGTATTTACGCTTCAGGCTATAATTTATGGCTACTTACTAATTACACCGGCTTTGATCCAGAGGTTTCTACTCGTCGTCAAACGCCATTGACTCCTGGTGTCGATTATTCGGCTTATCCAAAGAGTAAATCATTCCTTTTTGGCTTGAATGTGAACTTTTAGTAAGACTTAATTTGACTGATTATGAAAAAGATTATTACCATTAGCTTAATATTAGCGGCCTCCCTTGCAACTTGGAGTTGTAAAGATATATTGGAAGCGCCGACCAAATCCTCGTTGGATGAGTCTGTGATTTTCTCCACACCAAGCCTTGCCGAAGGCGTAATTCCAGGGATTTTGCAGTCCTTCGGGGAGACGAACTCCTATCGTGGTCGCTATTTGGTCTATTACGGGACCAATACAGATGTGGAAGTGTACAGTTCACTAAAAACAATTAACGACGACAAATCCAGATTGGGCAATTACAATACCAATGTGGAAAATGACCAAATGAACACCGACAATAATGCCTGGGCAAAGTTTTATGAAGGAATAGAACGTGCTAATATGGCGATTCGAGGCTTGCGTAATTACGGTAATATAGACAGAAATCCAGCTATGGCTCAAGTGTTGGGTGAAGTGTTGGTGTTGCGTGCGGTTATTTATAATGATTTGATAAAAGGTTGGGGGGATGTCCCAGCGCGTTTTGAACCGATTAATACAGAAACAACTTATTTACCACGTTCGGACAAGGATGTTATTTACAAGCAATTATTAGCAGACTTGGATGAAGCTGCAAGCCTTTTGCCTTGGCCAAATGAATCTAATGTCACTAAATCTGTGGAACGCGTGAATAAAGCTTTTGCGAAAGGATTGCGCGCACGCTTGGCATTGGCTGCAGGAGGTTATTCACAACGTTTGGATGGTACAGTACGATTGAGTTCGGATCCAGATCTTTCCAAAGATAAAATGTACGCTATTGCAAAACAGGAATGTTTGGATATCATCAATAGTGGGACGCTGAGATTGTTAGGTTTTGAGGAATTATTCCGCAGATTCAATGGCGAGAATATATTGGCTGGTGGAGAATCCATGTGGGAAATTCCATTTAGTGAAGGTCGTGGACGTGTGATTTTTGATTTGGGTGTGCGTCATACTAAGACGGATAAATATACTGGTCAAAATCGTGG
Organism: Sphingobacterium sp. SGL-16; assembly: GCF_011043515.1. Lineage (NCBI taxonomy): Bacteria > Pseudomonadati > Bacteroidota > Sphingobacteriia > Sphingobacteriales > Sphingobacteriaceae > Sphingobacterium > Sphingobacterium sp. SGL-16. The sequence continues at coordinate 5,023 of NZ_JAAKGQ010000023.1, forward strand.
AGGAACTGTCGTTGCTAATCCATTGATGTGGTACGAATTTGATAAGGAAGATGTACGCAGAAGTGTGTCGGTAGTGCCATACGAATGGGATCGTGCTTCTTCAGATGCTGCAGATGCTGGTGGTTTTCAAGTGCCAACCACCTTGGGAAGGATGTATTTTGGGAAATACCGTTATGAATGGATGAACCGTAGGGTTACTTCGACCAATGATGATGGTTTGAACTGGATGTACATGCGTTATGCGGATGTAATTTTAATGGCTGCTGAGGCGATAAATGAATTGGATGGACCTCAAGCGGCTGCACCTTACTTGAAAATGATTTTGGATAGAGCATTTCCGACAAATTCCTCTAAGGTGAATACGCTAATGTCGGAAGCTACATCTTCTAAAACGGATTTTTTTAATGCTATTGTAGATCAAAGAGCTTTAGAATTTACAGGCGAAATGCTTCGTAAAGCGGATTTAATCCGTTGGAATTTGTTGGCAACTAAATTGACGGAAGCTAAAACCAAATTGCAACAACTAGAAACACGGACAGGTAAATATGCCGATTTGCCGACACGTATTTACTATAAAACCTTGGCAGATGGTGAAACGGTTGAAATTTATGGTTTAAACTTTGGTGATACGGATGCAGAAGGTGCTTCATTGGGCTATACAGCCAATAAAACGTGGACTATGTCTGCTTCGAGTGACCAAACTACATTCTGGGATGCGTTGGTATATCCAGGCAAAGATCCTAATAAGCAGCAATTTTGGCCCATCTGGCAAATCTTTATCGAAGGTTCCAATGGCATGTTAGATAACAAACATTTAAACCTGTAAACTGAAATATCATGAAACCTTATAAAATATTTGGTCTTGTAACAACGGCGTTAGCGCTGACTTTTGTTGCATGTGATAGTAACTTGACTACAGAGATTTCAGATCTTCATTTGGATAGAGCGCTTTCGCCTACCAATGTTGTAGCTCAAGTAGTAGAACGTACCAGCGTGCGTTTAAATTGGAAAAAAGTATACAATGCTAGCGCCTATCATATTGAATTTTATGATAATCCTGCGGGTACGGGTACTGCTGTGAAGCGAATTGAGAATATCCAATATGACGAACTTCCATACACTGTTGCAGGTTTGGATGGCGAAACAGAATATTTGGTAAAAATCCAAGCTGTGGGCTCAGAAATTGGAGAATCAAAATGGTCTACGGCCACTTTTACTACGGGTACAGAACAGATACTCCGCGCTGTCGATCCAGAGGAAATTACTTCTTCTTGGGCAATCTTGCGTTGGCCTGTTGGCCTAACAGCTACATCGGTAGAGTTATCTCCAGGAAATCGTTCTATTCCTGTTACCGCAGAAAATATCACCAACGGCTCCATTACTATTGATGGATTGGGTAGTGATATTACCTATACAGCCCGTCTGATGAATGGAGCAAAAACACGTGGAACAATTAGCTTCACTACGATGCTGGGGGATAATGTGACCAAAATCGGACCTTCTGAAGACTTTGCGGCAATTTTAGCTACGCTACAAGATGGCGATATCATTGCGCTAGAACCTGGAGAATATAAAATAGAAAAAGATGTCGAAGTTAACAAGACGGTGACTATTCAAGGATATAGACCTGCGGATAAGCCAGTCTTAAAGGGATTAGTAATAAAAGTAAAAGGCGGTGCTGGATTGACTCTTAAAGATGTCATTATGGATGGCACAGGAAATCCTTCACAAAATCAATCTATTTTCTACGATGAGGATATGAATACTCCTTACGGAGAGCTAACGATTGAGAATTCTGAGTTCAAAAATTATGTGAAAGGATTGTTGCATGTCAACAAAAAGGTGCGTATTCCTAAAGCGACATATTCCAACAATTTGATTTATAATATCGAATGTGCTGGGGGTGATTTTATTGACTTTCGTAATGGCTTGGCAGATGAGTTCTATTTCCGTAATAATACGGTTTATAATTCAGCGCTTTCAAGAGATTTGTTCCGTATGGATGCTGGCGGTAGTACCAATTTCCCTGGTATTCAATCGAAGATTTATATAGAAAATAATATTTTCCATAAGGTGTTAGCGGGTACTTCTAATCGTATGTTGTATATACGTTTGGCTTCGCATCAAATCTATTTTAGCAAGAATATTGTTTCAGAATCAAATGGTATGCATAGTAATCAAGGAGCAACGACTATTACTTTGATGAGCCTAAATAATTATCACAATGCGCCGAACTTTACAGGAAGTACAGCATCGAATGCGAAAAATGATACAGGAAATTTCACTTTGTTGAATCCTCAATTTACAAATGCTGATGCAGGAAACTTTACGTTGGGTAATTTGGATTTAAAACTTAATGGAATTGGTCCAGAGCGTTGGAGAAACTAAGAGAAAAAAATGATGAATTTTGTTCGGCTTTACCATGCTGTTAAGGTAGTAATGTTGTTAGGGGCTACGGTATTATTATTCGTGTATTGTTCAAAGAGCGCGAATACTAGTGATGTAGAACCTCCAACTGAAGAATTGACAGCCCCGCAAGGGATTCAGGTAGAGCCGAACATTTCCTCTGCTTTAGTAAAATGGAACGTCGTTTCAGGGGCGGAGGGATATAGGTTAGAATTGTCTTTAAACAATTCCTTTACAGAAATTATCACTTCTACAAGTATGGTAACCAATACTACCTATACTTTCGATAATTTAAGTCAGCAGACGAAATATTACGTGCGTATTCGTGCTATAAAAAGTAAGCCTACAAACCAATATTCCAGCTGGACAGTAACCGATTTTATGACCAATGGATTGCCACAGGAAGAAGAGTTGGCTTTTCCAGGTGCATTAGGTTTTGGAAAAATGACCAGTGGAGGAAGAGGAGGTAAAGTTATCAAAGTAACCAATCTAAATGACTCAGGCCCTGGAAGTCTTCGCGATGCCATAAATCAAAGCGGTAAACGTATTGTCATTTTTGAGATTTCGGGAAATATAAAACTGCAAAGCCGTTTAGTAATTCGTAATGGAGATTTAACGATAGCAGGGCAGTCAGCTCCGGGCGACGGAATTTGTATCCAAAATTATGAAGTGTATTTGGATGCGGATAACGTGATAATACGCTACTTACGCTTCCGATTAGGAGATGAAACGCAGCAGGAAACCGACGCTATTTGGGGACGTTATCGCCAAAATATTATTATTGATCATTGCTCGATGAGCTGGTCTATTGATGAGTGTGCTTCCTTTTATGCAAACAAAAATTTCACCATGCAATATTGTTTGCTTGCCGAAAGCTTAAACAAATCTTTCCATGAAAAAGATGATCATGGTTATGGTGGTATTTGGGGAGGCCATAAAGCATCTTTTTACTTCAATTTATTGGCACATCACAATAGCCGAAACCCTCGATTTGATGGTGGAAACCGACCTGGCACAGGTGGACTTAGTTCGGTCGGAAAAGATGTGGTAGATTTTAGATTCAACGTATTGTATAATTGGCGGGGAAACTCTATTTATGGAGGAGAAAATGGGGAGTATAACATCTTAAATAATTACTTTAAAGCAGGTCCTGCGACACCAGATAACAAAAAGAACCGTATTCTAGAAGTTTCAAAAGAAAATGGCGCCGCTTATGCACCGGGTTATGGAAGGTTTTTTGTAGAAGGAAATTATGTGTTTGAAAACACCTCTATTTCACAACAAAATTGGTCTGGAGGAATTGTCTTTAGTTCTGGGACTAATCAAAGTTTGGTACAAGCGCTTCAGCCTTTTGAACCGATATGGGCAGCTGAACAACCTACAGCGGAGCAGGCTTATCAAACAGTGTTAGAAAAATCAGGAGCCTCGTACAAACGTGATGCGGTGGATAGTCGAATTGTCGATGAGGTACGAAATGGTACTTATATTTATAAAGGTTCAAAAACAGGATTTTTAGGTATTATTGATTCGCAAACAGATGTGGGCGGATGGCCAATACTAAATACGCAGACTGTACTTTTAGACACAGATGGGGATGGTATGCCAGATGATTGGGAAAAATCAAAGGGACTAGATCATACCAAACCGAATGCGGATGGAAGAGATTTAAGTTTGGTGTATGATAATATTGAAGTCTATTTGAATAGTTTGGTCGGACATTTATATAATCCTGAAATAAACTCATCTATCTTATTTACGGTCGGAATAAACCACGGGTGAAAATACCAAAATGTATGCGGTGAATGCTCAAAATGTAACTCATCGTATGAAATTCCCCATTTTTTGTAGTACTGCATCAAATCATACTTTCCTGCGCTGAATCGTTTGAAGCCACTGGTTATAAAAAGCATAGGCGCAGAATTTTTGGAGAGATGAGTAAGGGCGGAAGCTTGCTTCCAATTTTGTGCTGCCCCAATAGAATCTCCACCTAACCATTCGGCAGCCATTGTTCCTTCTTGGGCATCTGGATGACTAAACGACAATAGACCATCTATATTTATTACTGCTTTCACACTTGGACTGAGTGTGCTTTTATTGGCTTTTGTCGCAAGGGACTTATTTAATACCCCAATCAAAGAAGCGAGTTGTCCACCAGAAGAGGTTCCTAAACAGATAATAGTATTGGGATGAATAGCATACTGTGCCGCATTTTTTTTCATCCAGCGAATGGCATCTTGTAAATCTTCAACAGCAGCTGGGTATTTAGCTTCGAGCGAAAGCCTATATTCTACAGCAAAGCAAGTATACCCTTTTTTTGCTAGGGCTTTGGCCAGCTCGTGCATATGTGTCTTATCACCTGTTTTCCATCCTCCACCATGAATCAGTAAAATTCCAATATTTTTTCCTTCTGCTAAAGGTTGAAAAACATCAACTGTTAGCTCTCGTTGGGCTATATTTTTATAAACGATATCCTGCTTAATCTTCAGGTTGTTGGTATCTGCCAGAGCAATTTCAATATGAGGAAATTTCTTCTTCTCTTTCTCAAAAGTTCCTTTGACAGTGAAAGAAGTATCTCGTGGAAAGGACTTTTGCGCCCACAAATGCGAAGTACAGTGCAGGAATACAAAAAGCAAGACGAATAATTTACTAAAGCTCATGTCTAGGTTATATTGCAAGTGGATTCCAATCTTTGAAGATGTTTTCTATCGTATATTTTTGAGCTTCAGCATCTGTCAATTGGTGAGACCAAGTTACGCGTTTGTCAATACTGGCTGTGCCCGGTCCTTCATTTTTGAATTCCGCATAGTAAGCCGTTTTATTTTTGTCTGGGAAATTTTTGTCTCCGGCCCAAGGATCCCAGCCAGTTGGCGTAATGTGACTACCTAATTTACATTGCATAAAAACTGTTTTTGCATATGGTCGCCAAGGTCTACCCAAATAAACTTTATTCACACTGTTATCAGAAGCTACTATATTACACTTATAAAATACAAAGCCAAATTCATCATGCTGAGTCGTTGAGGCAGCCGTAATATAAGAGTTGACAAGACTTTCAATGGTACAATGCTGGAAATAAGCTGTTGTCGCACCGAAAATAAAATCGGTTGTTCCTTTGATATAGCAGTTATCTACAAACACGCGGACGCCAGCTTTGGAAAGATAAAATGTATCCTGATTACCAAATAAATTACAATTCAACACTTTGATGCGGTCTCCTTCAGTGTGTAATGCAACGGCTTGTCCTACACGTCCTGCAGTATTTTCAATCGTTAAATTTTCTACCGTACAATCATCACCAGCTATGCGAAGGGTATAAGTCGTATATGTTGTATGAAATTCCTGCCCACTCACATCTTTATTTTCCATCTTTTTGCCCGAATAATCATCGTAGCGAATTACAGTGTTTTCGCGATCTAGACCGCGTAGAATAATATTTCTCTTTTGTATGGGAATAGTCACCTTCTCAATGTACGTGCCTGGATGAATATTTATCACCACTGGAAATTCTGCAAAATCTCTGACTTCATTGATTGCATCCTGGATGGTCGTAAAATCTTCCGTTCCATCGGTGCTCACGCCGATTTCAAATTTATTATCCATTGTTTGAGCACAAATGGTAAAACAACTTACTGATAATAAAAGGACTAAAACAGATAATATTCTTGAAATGTACATAGGAGTTTATTTTTCATTGGTTAAAACAAGAATACTAAATATCTCTTAGCACATCAACTCTATTTTATGCAATCGTTCTCGATAACGTTTCCGTATTTATTCCATTGAATACTAGTATTTTGGTGGTAAATTGTGTCTTGAAAATAACCCATATGAAAAGCATCTTTATTACTGCCATTACTATTATGGTGGCTTTTGTATTTTTCAGTTTTTTAGAACAAAGGAAGATAAATGTTTGGATGATAGGTGATTCGACAATGGCGATTAAGGTAGTCAACAAATATCCTGAAACAGGCTGGGGGGTACCCTTTGCCCAAATGTTTACGGATAATGTGCTGGTAAGAAATCACGCTAAAAATGGTAGAAGCACCAAATCATTTAAAAATGAGGGATTGTGGAAAGAAGTCTATGAAAATATAAAGAAAGGTGATTATGTCTTCATACAATTTGGACACAACGATGAGAAAGTAGATAAACCTGCGGTTGGGGTGACACCAAAGGAATTTGAAGCTAATCTGCAGGAGTATGTAGAATTGGTACAATCCAAGCAGGCTAAGCCGATATTGCTAACACCCATTGCCCGACGCAAGTTCGAACAGGGCCAATTGCAGGAAACGCATGGTGAATATGCAACTATTGCTTGCTCACTTGCGCAGAAGCTAAATGTTCCTTGTATTGATTTGCGAAGTCTGACTAACAAGCTCCTAAGTGAAATGGGAGAGGCAGAATCCAAATCATTATTCCTTCATTTAGATGCGGGAGATCACAATTATCCAAGCGGGGTGCAAGATAATACCCATTTGAATCAACAAGGAGCGCAAAAGATAGCGGAGCTAGTGGTTCAGGAAATAAAAAGACAAAAAATAGCTTTACAAGACTACTTGAAATAAGTCCTTACGAAGACAACGATTGCATAGAATACACTTTTTTTAAAAGTTTTATCAACGTAAATTGTTGATAGCGATAACCAAAATATAATATATGATGATGTTACTTAGAAAATTTGCTAAAGAATTCTTAGTGCCCTTAGGTACTACTTTAAGTTTGCTTTTTGCTACAACGAGTATTGTTCAAGCGCAACAACCGTTTCTTCCCGTGATTAAAACAACATCCTTTAGAGCCGATACGGTGAATATAAAAGATTTTGGTGCAAAAGGCGATGGACAATTTTTGAATTCCGATGCTATTAATAAAGCGATAATTGCTATCAATCAACGCGGAGGTGGTGTGGTATTGGTTCCTGCTGGATTGTGGCTTACTGGCCCTATTGAAATGAAAAGCAATGTCAACTTGCATGTTTCGCGTGAGGCTATTCTTTTGTTTTCAAAAAACTTCGATGATTATAAATTGGTGGAATCCAACTGGGAAGGTCAGCCTGCTTGGCGAAATCAAAATCCTATTTCAGGGAAAAATCTTGAAAATATAGCTATTACTGGAAAAGGAGTAATCGATGGTAATGGTGGAGTTTGGCGTATGGTCAAGCGTAATAAAATGACGGATTCGCAATGGAAAAAACTAGTTTCTTCTGGTGGCGTAGTGGATGAGAAAGCGAAGATTTGGTATCCTTCTGAAGGATCCATGAAAGGTGCTTTAGAAAATCGTGGAGGAACCATTAAGCCTGGACTTACAAAAGAAGACTTTCTGGATGTCAAAGATTTCCTAAGACCAAATTTGTTGGTTTTCACGGCGTGTAAAAGAGTTTTAATAGAAGGAGTTACCATACAAAATTCTGCAGCGTGGAATTTACATCCCTTGATGTGTGAAGATGTCACGCTACGTGATGTACTGGTGCGTAATCCTTGGTATGCACAGAATGGCGATGGTGTAGATATAGAATCCTGTAAAAATGTGTTGGTAGAGGACTGTACGTTTGATGTAGGTGATGATGGTATCTGTATCAAGTCGGGTCGTGATAAAGCTGGACGCGATCGCGGTATGCCAACCGAAAATGTGATTATCCGCCGTTCGGTAGTGTATCATGCGCACGGTGGTTTTGTCATTGGTAGTGAAATGAGCGGTGGTGCGCGTAACATTTGGGTGGAAGATTGTTCTTTTATCGGGACGGATATTGGTTTGCGTTTCAAAACAAAAAGAGGACGTGGTGGTGTCGTAGAAAATATTTTTATCAATAATATCAATATGGTTGGTATTCCAGGAGAAGCCATTCTTTTTGATATGTATTATGAGGCTGTAGATCCTATTCCACTTTTGGGGGATGAGAAAAAGGAAGTGAAAGTCGTAAAGCTTCCTGTAACTGAAGAAACACCTCAATTCCGAAACTTTTCTATTAAAAATGTCCATGTAAGTGGCGCCGATAAAGGAATTTTCTTTAGAGGTCTTCCTGAAATGCATGTCAAAAACATAACCTTAGAAAATATAAATATAGACGCCAAAAACGGGATAGAAATTATTTCGGCTTCTGATATCAGTCTGAAAAATGTCCGTGTACATACAGATAACAGCAGTCCTTTTGTCCAGATCGCAGATAGTGAAAATATCAGTTTTGAGAATTTGACGCCAATGAATGAGGTGGATTTATTGTTCCGTGTATCAGGTGATGAAAGTAAAAACATCCGTGCTACGGGAACTGAATTAAAAGGCGTAAAAAAGAAAACTGAATTTGTAGGTGGAGCGAATGCGAAAGCATTGAAAATGTAATGGATATGAAGAAAATTTTTGTAGCAATAATTCTCTTATTGGTAAGTGTGACGATTAGTTTGGCACAAATGCCATATTACGAGCGAATGGCGAATACCACGGTGGAGAAGGTGGTCGTGGAATCGAAGTTCTCCACAAATAAGGGACTGAAATGGACGTACGATTTAGGTGTTCCTTTGGAAGGTATGTTGGAAGTGTGGAGAACCACAGCCAATGGTACATATTTTAATTTCGTCAAACAGTGGATGGATAAGTATGTTGACAAAGAAGGAAATATTTTAAATTACTCACCCGAGGAATTCAATATTGATCATGTAAAGAATGGAAAAGTCCTTTTGGCTTTGTTCAAAGCTACAGGCGACAAAAAGTATTTAAATGCTTGTCATAAGCTTTTTGCACAAATGGAAAAGCACCCACGAACTAAGGAAGGAGGGTTTTGGCACAAGAAAATTTATCCATATCAAATGTGGTTGGATGGCTTATACATGGCACAGCCTTTTCTGACAGAATACGCTTCATTGCTCGAGAAGCCTGAATTGTACGATGATATTGTTAACCAATTTGTGTGGATGGAGAAGAATGCAAAAGACCCAAAAACAGGTTTGTTGTATCACGGATGGGATGAATCGCGTAAAGAGCGTTGGGCAAATCCACAGACGGGTTTATCTCCGCATTTCTGGGCTAGAGGTATGGGCTGGTTTGTTTTCGCTTTAGTCGATGTGTTGGATAATTTTCCAAAAAGTCATCCAGGCCACGAAAAATTGATCGGTATTTTGCAGCGGACAATGGAAGCTGTAGCAAAGTATCAAGATCCCAAATCGGGCGTATGGTATGATATTGTGGATTTAGCGGATAGGGAAGGAAACTACCATGAAGCATCTGCTTCGAGCATGTTTACGTATGCGATGGCAAAAGGCCTTCGAAAAGGATATTTACACAAAAAATATTTAACCAATCTTGAGAATGCGCACGCAGGATTAATTAAAGAATTTGTGGAGGAGGTATCGCCCACCCAAATCAATTTAAATAAGGTCGTTGCCGTGTCTGGATTAGGAGGTAGCAAAAATTACCGTGATGGTAGTTTTGAATATTACATGAGTGAACCTGTAATTTCCAATGATCCTAAAGGTGTCGGGCCTTTTATGTTAGCAACTATTGAATTTGAAAAGCTCCAAAAGAGCGAACAGACCGCTAAATCTCCTCGAGTAACACTGGATAATTATTACAATAATGAATACAAAGAATTTGTTCCAGGTTTGAAAAGACCTTACCATTATTTGTGGGATGGACATGATTTTAATGGTTTTTATATTCTAGGATCTGTATTTGAAACTTATGGTGCTAAATTATCAACCTTGAGAGAAGCTCCAACAGCTAAAAACCTTAAAAATTCAGACATCTTCATCATTGTGGATCCGGATACAGAAAAGGAATCCGAAAATCCTAATTATATGGACGCAAAGACAGCGAAGTCTCTAGCTGATTGGGTAAAAAAAGGTGGAGTCTTGGTTCTTTTATTAAATGACCTGGGCAATTGTGATTTGGATAAAATCAACTTACTGAGTACTATGTTCGGTATGAAGTTCAATCAGGACAGCAGAAATAGAGTGCAAGGTCGAAATTTCGAGCAAGGTGCAGTACTGTTAACCCCTAATGATATCTTTCAAAAAACTTCCAAACTATATTTAAAGGAAATCTCCACTATACAGATCACAGCGCCAGCGAAAGCTTTGGTGCAAGATGGCAATAATACGCTTATGGCTGTGGCCAAATATGGTAAAGGAACTGTTTTCGCAGTCGGTGACCCATGGTTGTATAATGAATATGTGGATGGGCGCAAATTGCCTGCTGATTTTCAGAACTTTTCGGCAGCTCATGAATTGGTACAATGGTTAATTAAACAGGCTAGATAGATATGAGGTTGATTTTAAGTATGTTGTGGGTATGTGTGATGACAGGTTGTATGGCTCAAAAAACACCACCATCACCTAGTGATGTTTGGGATAGAATGCTAGAGTATCAATTGCCAAATGGTGGGTGGGCAAAACATTATACTGACGGAACTGCTGTCGATTATTCCAAACCCATTACTTCTAGTTTAAAATTAAAAATTGCAACAGATGGTATTTATGCCACAATAGATAATCATGCCACGACAAGAGAAATAGAAGCCTTAGCTGAAGGTTTTCAAAAAACATCAAAAAAGCAATACAAAGATGCAGTCATAAAAGGTATCAACTACCTGCTGTCTGCGCAATATGAAAATGGTGGATTTCCTCAATATTTCCCTGATAAGCGCAATTATCGCAGTCAAATAACTTTCAATGATAATGCGATGATCAATGTCCTTACGCTTTTGCGTGAGGTAGGCTCCGAAAGTGATTTATATAATTTTATTGACGTAGATCTTCGTGTGAAAGCACAACAAGCGGTTGAGAAAGGCATTGATTGCATACTTCGTGCTCAGCTCGTTGCGAATGGGCAACTTACAATTTGGGCTGCACAATATGATGAAAACCTCAAACCAGCACAAGCTCGTAAGTTTGAACCAGTGTCTCTCACTTCTAGTGAATCGGTTGGTATTGTACGTTTTCTAATGAAGGAAAAACCCTCTCAGCAAATCATTTTAGCTATTGAAAGTGCTATAAAATGGTTTGAGAATAACAAAATTGAGGGCTATAGGTTTGATACAGTTAAGAAATCTAATGGTAAAATGGAGCGAAAGTTAGTGCCTGATGCTGGTTCTGTCGTTTGGAGCCGTTTCTATGAAATCGGGACGAACAAGCCCATATTTGGAGACCGTGATGACACGGTGCATTATAATTTTGATGAAATATCCGAAGAGCGTAAAAATGGATATGCATGGTTTGGAGAATGGCCGCTCAATCTTATTAAAAATAATTACCCTAAATGGTTAAAATCAATTCAATCTAATAAATAAAAACATTACATTTTATATGAACATCTTGTCTCCCGAAATACTTCATGAGATATCAACAGACAAAGTCTTATTGCCAACTTCAGAATCTTTTAGCTATCCTGAGAAAGTGTTGCAATTTGGAACTGGCGTACTTTTGAGAGGATTGCCTGATTATTATATCGATAAAGCAAACAAACAACGAATTTTCAAGGGCCGAGTAGCGGTTGTCAAATCCACTTCTTCTGGAAGTATACAAGACTTCGTGGAACAAAAAGGAATTTTTACACTTTGTGTAAAAGGTCTTTCAAATGGCAATGTGGTTGAAGAATATATTGTTAATAATTCCATCACACGTGTATTGGAAGCCGCCTCAGATTGGTCAGAGATAATTAAAATTGCAAAATCCGCGGACTTGGAAGTTGTGATTAGTAACACTACCGAAGTAGGTATTGTGAGCAGTGATGACAAAGTAGGAGATAATCCACCTAATTCCTTTCCAGGAAAATTATTAAGTGTCTTATATCATCGCTATCAATATTTCAATGGAGATGTAGAAAAGGGTCTAGTTATCTTACCTACGGAACTTATTTCCGATAATGGAATAAAATTGAAAGATATTGTCTTGTCTTTATGTGATAAAAATAACTTAGGCGAGGATTTCAAAAATTGGTTGCTAGTCGCGACTGATTTCTGTAGCACCTTAGTAGACCGTATTGTGCCAGGAAAGTTGCCAACCGTGGAGCACGAAGCGGTAGAAAAGTATCTGGGATACCAAGATAACCTCATGATTATGGCTGAACCATTTGCCTTATGGGCGATTGAATCGGATTCGGATCGTGTCAAATCCAAACTTTCTTTTGCGCAGACAGATTCGAGTGTGATTATTGTTCCTTCAATCAACAAATACAAAGAAATTAAACTTCGTTTGTTGAATGCTACGCATACATTTAGCTGTGCTGCAGCCTTGCTTTCTGGCGTGAAAACAGTGAAAGAAGCCATGCAGGATGATCTTTTCACAGTTTACGTGAAAAATCTGATGACACAAGAAATTGGACCTTCTATAATTGATTCAGAACTAACCGAAGAAGATGTGACCGCATTTTCTAATAGTGTGATGGATAGATTCAGCAATCCATTTTTGGAACACCAATGGTCAGCTATTGCGATGAATTATCCCTCGAAAGTAGCTATGCGTTGTGTTCCATTATTAAGTAAGTGGTATGCAAAGCACACTGAAACGCCTAAATACATGGCTTTGGGTATTGCAGCATTTTTGAAAATGCAGGCGCAAAATGAAAATAAATCAGTTGATGAATTGATTAATGATCAATCAATCTGGGGTGAAGATTTGAATACTTATCCAGATTTTGTGGAAAGCATTAATAAAAATTTAGAACAAATAGCCGATAGGGGAATTTTAAAAGCAATAGCAGCGAATTTATAAATGAAATCAAAAGTATTACGTATTCATTCGGATGATAATGTGTTGGTAGCACTTAAGGATTTGGCTGCTGGAGAAAGTGTGTTTTTTGAAGGTACAGAATATGTGCTAAAGGAAGAAATACCAGCAAAACACAAGTTCTTTATGCAGGATATGCAACCTCAGGATGAAGTGAAAATGTATGGTGTATTGGTTGGTAAAATTCAGTTCCCTGTTTTGCAGGGTATGCGTATGTCTGTAGAAAACACCAAACATGCCGTTGAGCCTTATGAATTTAGACCTTACAATCAAGGAGAATGGAACGCTCCAGACGTTTCCAGATTTGCTAATCGTACGTTTAAAGGTTATGTGCGAGAAGATGGACGTGTGGGCACAGCGAATTATTGGCTATTTATTCCAACGGTATTTTGTGAAAATCGAAATTTAGACGTGATCAAAGAGGCGTTATATGATGTACTGGGGTATTCGGTGACGGATAAATATAAACTTTTCACGCAAGGATTGTTGGAAGCTTATAATGAAGGAAAGGATATAAGAGATTTTGACACTTTAGATATAAGTCTTGCAGTAAATAAAAAAAATCGTGTATTTGAAAATGTCGATGGTATTAAATTCTTAAATCATCAAGGTGGTTGCGGTGGTATTCGTCAAGATGCTGCGGTGCTTGGTAAATTATTAGCTGCCTATGCTGATCATCCTAACGTTGCTGGAATCACTATTTTGAGTTTAGGATGTCAAAATCTGCAGCTTCAAGAATTAGTGGATGAGATTAAACAAAGAAATCCTAACTTTAATAAACCGTTATATACTTTCGAGCAACAAAAATCTATTAGCGAGCAGGATATGGTAAAGCAAGCTATCAGACAAACTTTTGAAGGTTTAACTTATATTAACCAATTCACTCGCCAAGAAGTTCCTTTGAGTAAGTTAACTTTAGGTGTAAAATGTGGTGGAAGCGATGGGTTTAGTGGAATTTCGGCTAACCCAGCTGTAGGTTATACTTCTGATCTGTTGGTGGCTTTGGGAGGGAAAGTATTATTAGCTGAATTTCCGGAGCTTTGTAGCGCGGAACAAAACCTAATTGACCGTACTATCGAGCCAGAGGCTGCGCATAAATTCATTAAGCTTATGCGCGCTTATAGCGATTCTGCAGAGCGAGTGGGTTCAGGATTTCATATGAATCCTTCTCCTGGAAATATCAGGGATGGCTTGATTACGGACGCTATTAAAAGTAGTGGTGCAGCCAAAAAAGGAGGAACCTCTCCTGTAGTGGATGTACTGGATTATACAGAGGAAGCCACTAAGCCAGGATTGAATTTGGTATGTACACCAGGTAATGATGTCGAAGCTACTACAGGTAAAACGGCTTCTGGTGCTACGTTGATTTTGTTTACCACAGGATTGGGTACGCCAACAGGAAATCCTATTTGTCCAGTGATAAAAGTGGCAACAAATAATGAGCTAGCACAACGTATGGCAGATATCATAGATATCAATACCGGTCCTATTATCGATGGAGACAAGACCATTGAGCAGATGGGTGAAGAAATATTAGAATATTGTATCAAAGCCGCTAGCGGAGAGGTTACACCGAAAGCTGTGCTTTTAAACCAAGATGATTTTATTCCTTGGAAACGAGGAGTCAGCTTATAGAATTATAAACGATTATGAAAAATTTTTTAGACGATAATTTTCTGCTTCAAACTCGCACCGCCCAAGAGTTATATCACAATTACTCGAAAGCGATGCCAATTATTGATTATCACAACCATTTGATTCCTGAGCAAATTGCCAATAATACGCAATTTGAAAATATTACACAGGTATGGTTGAATGGCGATCACTACAAATGGCGCGCTATGCGTACCAATGGTGTGAATGAAAAGTATATTACAGGTGATGCCTCAGATAAAGATAAATTCTTGAAATGGGCTGAAACCGTTCCTTATACCATGCGTAATCCATTGTATCATTGGACACATCTGGAATTGCAACGTTATTTTGGAATTGAAGATTTATTAGGTCCTAAGACAGCAGAAAGTATTTGGGAGAAGACCAAAGAAAAATTAGCAACTCCAAATTATTCGGTACGTGGATTATTGAAGATGATGAATGTGGAGGTTGTTTGTACTACAGACGACCCAATCGATAGTTTAGAATATCATCAGCAATTTGCTCAACAGAACGAAACATTCAAAATGCTTCCTGCATTTCGTCCGGATAAAGCGATGAATTCGGATGATGTTCAGGCATTAAATGGTTATATCAATCAATTGGAGCAGGTTGTAAATAAATCTATAGGCACCCTGCAAGAATATTTGGATGCTTTGAAATCAAGACATGATTTCTTTGCAGCAAATGGCTGTTCAGTTTCGGATCACGGACTCGAACAAATTTATGCTGAAGATTATACAGAAGAAGAAATTGCGCAAATTTTCAATAAAATAAGATTAAATCAAGAAATTACTTACCTAGAGAACCTAAAATTCAAATCCGCAATGCTTGTGTATTTTGCGCATTGGGATCATGAAAAAGGTTGGGTACAGCAATATCATTTAGGGGCATTACGTAATAATAATGCGCGTATGCTTCGTGTAAATGGTCCAGATACAGGTTATGATTCTATAGGCGATTTTAGTCAAGCAAGGGCGTTGTCCAAATTTTTGAATAGACTAGACAACCAAGATAAATTAACAAAGACTATTTTGTACAACCTAAATCCTGCAGATAATGAATTAATGGCCACCATGATTGGTAATTTCAATGACGGTTCAGTTGCTGGTAAAGTGCAATTCGGTTCTGCTTGGTGGTTTTTGGATCAAAAAGACGGCATGACAAAACAAATCAATACGCTCTCAAATATGGGGCTTTTGAGCCGTATGGTAGGTATGCTGACAGATTCTCGCTCATTCCTATCTTTTCCTAGACATGAGTACTTTAGACGTTTATTATGCGATATTTTCGGTCAAGATATTGAAAATGGAGAGCTTCCTAACGACATCGAGTGGATTGGTAAGTTGGTTAAGGATATTAGCTATTATAATGCGAAAGAATATTTTAAATTTTAATTTTTCGATACGGAATAATACGATTTAGTAATAGAGAGTTACATTAAATGGGGTAGGTGTGACGAATCTAATTCATTGCGCCTGCTTTTACTTTTCAAAAAATTTAGGTATACTTACCTAAATTACCTTATTATGTCTTTCCAAAAATATACCTTAAAAGATATTGCTAAAGCGCTTAATTTATCTACTTCTACCGTTTCTAGAGCGTTAAGAGATAGTTATGAAATTAGTGAAGAGACGAAGAAAAAGGTGCTGTCCTATGCGCAAAAGATAAACTTTCAAGTAAATCCCATTGCACGTAGTCTAAAAGAAAGACGAAGTAATACTATTGGTGTAATTGTTAGCGAAATCTCCAACAATTTTTTTTCTCAAGTAATTGAAGGTATTGAATCTGTGGCATATGATAGAAACTATCAGGTTGTAATTACGCAATCACATGAGAATAATAAGCGCGAAAAACTGTTGGTTGAACATTTATTCAAACGTTCCATTGATGGTTTATTGATGACGCTTTCAGCAGAATCAAATGAAACTGAATATTTAGAAGATTTAGTTAAAAGTGGATTTCCTTTAGTTTTTTTTGATCGTGTACCTGAAACTTTTGATGCACATAAAGTCATTGCCGACAATAAAAAAGGCGGGGTAGAAGCTGTAGAATATCTAGTAAGAAAGGGTTGCAGAAGAATAGCGCATATCACAGGGAATCATAATCTTTCGACCAATAGAGAACGACTAGATGGATTCAAAAAGGGACTAAAAGCCAATGGTTTTCCTTTTGAAGAAGAATCTGTGAGGTATTGCCCGCATGGTGGAGCAGATGCAGGTGAGATGGAGAGAGCAGTGCAAGAACTTGAGTCCTATGGTTACGACGGAATTTTTATTTCGGGAGATAGATTAACAACGGGATATTTACAAGCATTAAATAGATTGGGAGGTTTGGAAAATAAAAAGCATAGAATCGTAGGATTTACAAACTCTAAAGTATTCGAAATTTTTAATCCACCTATTGCAGCTATAAAACAACCCGCAATCGAGATGGGTGAAAAAGCTGCTAAATTGCTTATTGCACAGATTGAAGCAAAGTATCCCATGGAAGAATATGAAACCATTATGCTTCCAATTGAGATGGCCAGCAAATAATTGGCATTAATATTGATTGTTATGGAATGTTATAAAGAAACTTAAAATATGGGAATGGGCACACGTTAGCGTGTGCCTTTTTGTTATAATTGTTTTTAACCATTAGAAAATGAGATTATTTTGGATTTTTTGAATAATCAAATATGATTATTTCAATTTATTATAAATTAATAGAGAGGTTGAAATCAATTTTTCCAACCTCTCTAAAACGCGTTATTTGTATTTAAATTAATACCCCATCACATCAACTTCTGCTAAATGTGTGTAATTTTGGCCACCAAAAGAGTCCTTTAGATCTAGCTTGATTTTTTTCAAATATTGGGGGGTAATTTCGAATATTTGCATTTCGTCATTGAACTGTTGCATAACTTGATTGGAAACTAATGTTATCCAAGTCGTACCATCTTGGCTTCCTAAGATATCAAAAGTTTTAAAGCCTGTAGAATTCGCTTGCCTTTTGGTAATTCCTATTTTAGTAGCATATATTTCTTCCCCAAAGTCAATCTCAGCCCAATGAGGATAGTTTGGTGATCCACTACCATATGGAGTATGCCAAAACGTATTTATATTGCCGTCTATTATTGCTCCAGGTATACCAATTGATTCTCCTGTGTGAATTGTTGAAACTTTTGCCGTCCACTTAGTTTTAGGTTTTAGTCTTTCAACAACTGCTGCATAATAAAAAATAGTGCTATTGCCCTCCCTAAATTTATAACCTTGATTATTACTCGCTGTAAGAGCAAGCATATATTCCTTTGTTAGGTCAAATTTTTCAGGTTTATACGTTAAAGTTATAAATTCAGAGCTGGTCGTTCCTGACTTAATATCTGTGCTGGATATGTCAAGCGAAAACGCATCAGCAGGAAAAGGCAGTAGTGGTTGTAGACCTCTGTTTTGTCTAATTTTATTTAAGCTATCTAATGCTTTTTGATCTTGTGAAATTGTAATCTTCAAATCTTCAGCAGGGTAACCGACACCACCATAATTTACTCTGAATACATCTTTTCGTTCCTCAACTTGAGGAAACAAAATTAAATCTTGTTGACCGTTTGCTGCCTTCTGTACACTTAACCACGCTTGCTCACGCGTATCATTTAATTGGTCATATGTCGGAACGCTTTCTTTGCACGAAAACAAAGCGGTGAAACTTACATAGATGATAAATAATGATTTATTTAATTTTTTCATGATTTTTAAATTAATAACCAGGAATTTGGACTAAAGCTTTGTTTCGATCAATTTCCATTTGATGCCAAGGCATAAAATAATTTTTATCGTTCCAGTCCGCTCTTTCTACAGCAACGACACGTTGATGAAATGCAGGGTCGCTTAGATGTGTCCCCTTTGACATATCCATACCTGTGATGGTTCCTCCTTGATAATAGCCCTCTTGATCTGCTACTTTCCATCGCCTAACATCAAAATATCTCTTACCCTCAAAACATAATTCGATACGACGCTCCATTCTTATGTGCTCGCGCATCTGAGCTTGAGATAAACCAGAGGCTAAAGACGGTAATCCTGCTCGGTTACGTATCTTATTAAGGTAAATTAATATATCTGGATTATTTGGCTCTGCCTCATTCAATGCTTCCGCATAATTTAAGTAAAGCTCAGATAGTCTGATTAACATAGCAACCCTATTTGTAGTAGTAGATGGATTAAATCCATATCCTGGATGAATATTTTTTCTAGCAGTGTAACCAGTCTTTGGCCAGTCACGAGGAGCGCCATTTTTTCCTGAATTTCCTGTTGAATAATATTCTACGCGATTCATACCAGATTTTGCAACACCTGGGATTTTGGATCCATTGAAGGTAATATATGCATAAAAGCGAGGCTCCCTATTGGTGTACATTGTATTTGTGCCAGATACGTAATAATCTGTATTTGCATTTACGTATGTGTTTTCATTATAAGTTGCACTCTGACTTATCGTACTACCATCGGCCATTCTAAAATCATCAACTAATTCTTGTGGTACTGCTAAACCATTATATGGTGTACCTACAACAGCCCTTGGCGAAGCATGTCTCTCCCACTGTTCTCTTTGAGTACTTGGCCTTATCCATATTCCCTCTTTTTGATAACCATCCCAGAATAAATCTCGTGTAGAAAGAAATCCTGTTTCAAAAGTACTGTTGCCATTTCTCACAAATAAATCTTTACCATTAGCCAATGCTAAATCAATAGCAACCTTTGCTTGTGTTGCTGCAGCTTTCCATTTACTAGCGTCGTATGATTGATTAATTAATTGTTTACCATCAAGATTTTTCCAATTGGCTAAATCTGTATTCCCATTATACAATGGACTAGCATGAAATAGTGTAATTTCAGATTTTAATGCCTCAGCTACCATTTTATTTATACGTCCTAATTGAGAGCCATCAGGTGTAGAGGTGTTTTGCTGGTAATGTTCTACTGGCAAATCAATTAATGCTTCGTTAATTAAGTCGAGTACAAACGTTACACACTCATCCCAAGAGCTTCTTGGAATTTGATAATTATCAGCACCTGCTTCATCTACATTCATGGGTAGCAACACTGCAGGTCCATGCATTTTCATTACTAACCAATAATAATAGGCGCGTAAGAATTTTGCTTCAGCTTTATACTGCTTTACTATGGTAGGACCATTTTCAGTTATTAATAATTCATCACATTTATCAACATTATCAATAAAAATCTGGCATTGCCTTATTTTATTATAATAATCTACATATGAGGTGTTTACATTGTCGGCAGAAAGTGCGCCTGAATTTTGTGCGAATTCTTGCCAGTTTGAAATATCCATCTCATCTGTAATTGATGAAAAGTAAAAAGCATACGGTTGATCCCAAATGTCAGGAATACGTGCATATAGTCCTCCCCAATAATTCTCAGTTTGCGCACGATTTGAAAAAATAGTTTCAATATTTAATAAATTGTCTGGTTGGGCATCAAAAAATTTATCGTTACAGCTATTATGTGTTATTGTAGCAATCCCCAACAGTAAGGCAAACGTTATTTTTTTATAATTAAATTTCATAGTAATCTTATTTAAAGTTCAATCTTAATCCGACATTGTATACCCTTGTTATTGGATATGCAGTTCCCCTTCCGTCACCCAACTCTGGATCC
The DNA here is from genome assembly GCF_011043515.1 of Sphingobacterium sp. SGL-16. NCBI lineage: Bacteria > Pseudomonadati > Bacteroidota > Sphingobacteriia > Sphingobacteriales > Sphingobacteriaceae > Sphingobacterium > Sphingobacterium sp. SGL-16. Next base: position 25,451 of record NZ_JAAKGQ010000023.1, read on the forward strand.
CAAAAGTCCCATCGAGAAATGGTAAATAAGTTAGTTCCATTTGCATAAATTCGCATCTTTGCAACACCCACGCGAGATAACCATGATTTATTTTCAAAGTTATAGCCAAATTCTGCCTGTTTAAGACGTATAAAATCAGATCTTTTTAGCCACCAGGTGCTTGTATAGTAGTTTGTAGTCACAGTTTCGTTTGTGGATAATCTTGGGTAAAGAGTTTTTTTGTCCGGATTATTTGAATCCCAACGATCCAACAAATTAGTATACATATTACCGAAAGTCGCACCTTGGGAAAAAGGCGTAACCGCGTGTCCACTTGAATAGTTCAAATCAACCATTCCGGATCCCTGGAAAAATAGACTTAAGTCAAAACCCTTGTAACCTCCTCCAAGCGTGATACCATAGGTTAATAATGGTGTAGATCCATATCCAATAGCTGTCTGATCGTTCGAATTAATAATACCATCACCATTTAAATCTTTATATCGAATATCTCCTACACGAACATCTCCAGCTTGTGTTGCTGAATTTGCAATCTCTTCTTCTGACTTAAATAGGCCTTGATCAATATATCCGAATCGTTGTGAAATGCGGTGTCCTTCACGATCTAAGTATGGAAATGCCCAAGGCGGTTTGTTGTCCATTACAACCGTGTTTGTGTTGTAATTCATTGTTCCACGTGCCATAAAGAATCCATTGGACATATGTTTATTGTATTCCAAAGTAAGATCAACACCCTTATTTGCTGTTTCACCAATATTTTTGTAGGGAATATTTCCTGCGTTGAATCCAGAAACAAATGGAATGTTATCTCCAGGCATTAGAATACCTTTTCGGTCTTCTTTAAACAGTTCTGCAATAACTTGTAGATTATTATTGAAAGCATTAAACTCAACTCCAACATTATGTCTATATGATGTTTCCCATGTTACATCACCACGTAATAGGGATTCTATATATCCTGTATACCCTCTTTGTGAACCAGGAGTACCAAAATTATAAGAACCACCTGACTGACTGTATCGAGTTAAGTATAGAAAACGATCAGAGGTATTAGAATTTCCGGAAGTACCGTAAGAATATCTTAATTTTAAATGTTGGATATAATCTTTTGCGGATTCAAAGAACCTTTCATTAGAAACAACCCAGCCAAGTCCTAAGGAAGAAAACAAACCAAATCGATTATTTGGTGTGAAGTTGTCCGAGCCAGAATAAGAGAAGTTGCTTTCAAATAGATATTTTCTGTTGTAAGCATATGTGGCTCTTCCTACCAGATTTCGATTTCGGTAAGGTATAGCAGCTTGGTATGAGTTAACACCTGAACCCGCGTCTGAATAGTCTGACTGGTTGAAAAGTAATAAGCCACCAACATCGTGTAAGCCAAATTCACGATTGTAATTTAATGATGCCTCTGCATACAGTCTTCTTGTTGATGACCTATTTAAACTAAAGCTCAAGTCAGGAGATCCTGTTCCGGTGTTGGTTAATATTAGATTCCCTTCCGTATCTCTTCCTTCGGCAAAATAGGAAGGTAAATTTCTACTTCTAGTAAGTATTGTTTGGCCAAAAACATCAAATGCAAATAGACCACTTGTGCTTAGACCATTGGTTATCATATCAAGATTTTGAGTAAGCCTTAGATTGGATCGTACGACATTATCATATCTATTGTTAATACCAGATTGTGTTAATGCTTTATAAGGATTTTCTGAAGCCCCTCTAACAAAAGACCATGATCCGTCAGAATATTGCACAGGAATAATATGTGGGGATGCCTCAGTAGCTAGCGCAAAAATGCTGTTTCTACCACGTGCAGGTTCGTTGTAATTTTTCAAATAGCCATTTAATCCAAAATCAAGTTTTGTCCTTGGTGTGATGTTTACAGTCAAATTACTTGTAAAATTAAATCTATCCTCTTTTAACGCAGAGTTATAGGTGTCAATATCTTCTGTTTTGAATTGACCGGTCTCATTGTAATAGCCTAAAGATAAATAGTAATTGGCTACATCAGCTCCGCCAGTTATATTTACATTTAAGCGGTTGTTGGTCGCGTTATCATTGAAAAGAACCTCATACCAATTCACATTAGGATATAAATCTGGATCTTCTCCTGTTCTATGTTTTTCTATTCTTTCCTCATTATAAAACGCATTTTTACCACGCATAGTGAGACCCTCATTAAATAATTCCATAAAAGTAGGACCATCTACGAATTCAGGTAAATAGGTAAATCCAGTTATCCCTTGTTGTACTTCTGCGGATATTGATGGTTTGCCAGCTTTACCTTTACGTGTATTGATAATGATTACACCGTTAGCTCCTCTAGTACCGTATACTGCTGTTGCTGTTGCATCTTTTAGTATTGTGAAACTCTCAATATCTTCGGGATCAATGTTGTTAATATCTCGATCTGGAACACCATCAACTATGAGTAAAGGAGTTTGTGGAGAACTAGCAAAAGTTGCTACACCACGTACAAATAGGTTAGCACCATCACTTCCTGGTCCTCCGCTGCGTTGTGTTGCTACTACACCTGCCAGACGTCCCGCTATTGCTGTAGACAAATTGGCAACGGGCACTTTTAATTCAGCACGTTTGATTGTAGATTGTGAACCAACATTACTCTCTTTTTTTTGCGTTCCAAATCCTACTACAACCACTTCGTCTATTCCTTGAGAATCTTCAGTCAGGGTTACACTTATATTATTCTGAATTCCATCAAGTGGAACTTCAACTGGGGTATAGCCCACCAGTTTAAAAACTAGGATGGATTTTGCTTCGACTTCGACAACGAATCGACCATTAATGTCAGTTGAGGTTAATGCATTTTTTTGATCTTTTAGGGAGATTGATACACCTTGCAATATGATTCCACTAACATCTTTAACAGTACCTGTGTAAATCTTACTTTGTTGGAACAATATGCTGGCTGATCGACCTACTGTCTCGGAATCGATTGCATGAGCAATAATAGTATTACATAATAATACAGCTATTACTGAGCATCTACGAAATTGAGGAGAGCGCATGACATTCCTCTTCCATGGGGTTTTGATAGGTTTACTTTTTTTCATAAGATAGTTTATAATTTGGGTGCAATTATTGTGGGATAATAATTACACATAAAGTAATATTACGAAGATATTTTTAAACTACGACAATTGATTACATGTTTTTTAAAAAAATAATGTAATAGTGTGTTTAATTTTTGTGGTGATATCTGTTTTAAACAAAATCTATAGGCATTCATATTTAAGTTATCTTTACAATTGGTAAATAAAATTATTGACATGAGAATATTCTGGATTTTTATCTTTTTAATACTATCTAATATTAGTTATGCACAGCAAGTGAAAAAATCCAATTGGATAGTTGGACCTTCATTAGGGTATCAATATCAAGAGAAAAGTTTTTTAAAGGCTTCCTTCTGGGGATTAACAGATATAGGATATGCTAATTATATAAGGTTTGATGCTGGGGCGAACTTAACTTTCGAGCATAAAAAAGCGTATTTAATTCCCGAACTGGGCATTACGTACTATTTAAGTGCAAAGGGAGTTTGGCCTTTTATCAAAACTGAAATTACTCCTTATACTATATCTCCAAAAGTCGGTGTTGGCTTATTCAATATCGTTGAGGTCGGTGCAGGATATGGTTTTGAATTAAAGCAAAAGGATAATCTTCCACCTATCAAAGGCTTTAATTTCAGTTTGGGATTGAATCTTCCGTTGAATTATCATTTGTATTAGTCTTAATTTTTCTGAATGACTACATTTGCTTGCAAATTGAACCTATGATGAATTCATTTAGACATCTACATCAGCCAACAGGTCGTATCATTGCCATGGACCAGAGGGAATACTTATTTTTTGGCGGCACTGCATATTTAGGCTTATTGGTAAATCCCGAATACCAACTCTTGGTAAATGAAGGAATACAACTGTATGGATTAAATAATGGGACTTCTCGATCTAATAACGTACAATTAGGAATATATGATGAGGCAGAAGCTGTCTTGGCTACCCGATTTGGATATGCTGATGCGGCTTTATTTTCTAGTGGATATTTGGCTGCACAAGCGACAGTCAAAAGCTTGGCTTTGAATGGAAAAATCTATTATGCTCCAAATTCTCATCCTGCATTATGGATTGCGGACAAGCCAAATGTGTTGGCGGATGATTTTAATGAATGGATTACTTTAGTCGTAAAGGAGATTAATGATTCATCCGAAGAAAACTTTGTGATAATTGCAAATGCAATAGACAATCTGAAACCAGAGTTATACGATTTCACTCCTCTAAAAAATATTGAGCTGTCTAAGAAAGTTATATTAATTTTAGATGATTCGCATGGTTTAGGAGTTGTTAATAAAGATTCAATTTCGGCTAATATCTCCGCTTTGTCGACCTTTACGCATATTAATGTGGTCGTAGTGGCTTCTTTGGCTAAAGGATTGGGAACCGATGCGGGGTTGGTCTTAGGCGATAAGGAAGTAATTGCTAAAATAAAACAATCTCCAATTTTTATGGGGGCTTCGCCAAGTAGTCCGGCTTTTATCTATGCTTTAGTAAAGGGGGAAAATATTTATAAGGAAGCTTTCGATAAACTCCACAAGAATCTAGCGTTTTTTGCTTCTATCGTTAAGCCTTCCTGGGGTATTAATTATGTTGCAACTTTCCCTGTTTTTACCTCCACTAACTCAAATTTATACCGCCATTTGTGTCAGAATGATATACTTATTTCAAGTTTTCCTTACCCATTACCTACAAGTCCATTGTTAAATAGAATCGTTATTTCGGCACTACACAGTGAAAATGATATACAAAAGCTAACAGAGGTTTTACAGAGTCATGTTTAATAAAAGTTTGAAAATCAACTAAATAATTGTAGATTTGCAGACTATTTTGAATATGGTAGAGATAGGTGATATGCTTAAACGTTTGATTATGAAAAAAATATGTTTGATAAATACTTCAAAATATTTTTAAACATCATGAAAAAACGATAATTTTGCATCCCCAAATGTGGGTAGTGGAGAAATAAATTATTACAGATTATTAGATATGACTAAAGCAGAAATTATTGCAGAAATCTCTACCAAGACTGGTTTAGAGAAGGTTGATGTACAAGAAACGGTTGAAGCGTTCTTCAAGGTTGTGAAAAATGCGATGATTGAAGGTGAGAACGTGTATGTTAGAGGTTTTGGGAGTTTCGTGGTAAAGAAAAGAGCAGAGAAAACTGCACGTAATATATCAAAAAACACAGCTATTATTATTCCTGAGCACTTCGTGCCTAGTTTTAAACCTGCAAAAGTTTTTGTAGAAAAAGTAAAAAATGGTAATAAAGTAAAAAAATAATTTAATTTCGCTTTATGCTTAATACCAAACAAATTGTTGTAGTCGTAATCGTGGTGGTGATGATAGGTGCCTTGTTAGCGCAGCCTATTAAGGGTTTGGTAGATAAGCAAGAGCAAAACACTACTGCAGCTACCGATGAATCATCTTCAATGTATACATTGAAAAGTGTTTCTGAACTAGCTAAACAAGGAATCAATGCCGCTATCGCTGAAGAAATTTCGGCTTTAGAAGGCCAAGTAGAGAAAGCAGAGGGAGAAGAGAAAGTTTCTTTGTTGCAGTCATTAGCTTCTAAGTGGGAGGATTTGGCCAAACCTATTCCGCAAGGTTTCATCTACAAAGAGATGGCTGAGGTGAAACCAAAATTGGACTATTGGGTGAAGTCGGGTGATGCTTTTCGAGAGGGATATACCAATCAACAAGATACTGCTTTAGCATCTGCGTTGAACAAATTGGCTATAGAATCTTATCAGAAAGCAGTGGATTTGGATGCCAACAATTTAGCGGCTAAGACTGGTCTTGGTGCTTCATTGGTAACAGGTTCTAATAATCCGATGGCAGGTATTGCTTTATTACGTGAAGTGGTGCAGGCCGATCCGAAAAACTTAGATGCTAATAAAACATTAGGTTTGTTTTCAATGCAGTCTGGACAGTTTGATCGTGCGATTGACCGTTTTAAGACCGTCATAGAAATAAAGGCTGACGCTGAATCGTATTTCTATTTAGCTACAGCTTACGAAAAAATTGGTCAAAAGTCAGAAGCTATCGCTGCTTATACAAAGAGCAAAGAGTTAGCTGCTGATCCGACCCTATCTCAATACATTGATCGTCAGATAGAAGAATTGAGTAAATAATAATTAACAGAATTTTTTAACATTATTTAAAAACATTAAAGCTATGCCAAGCGGAAAAAAAAGAAAAAGACACAAAATGGCTACTCACAAGCGTAAAAAACGTTTAAGAAAAAATAGACACAAGAAAAAATAGTTCTTGTTGGTAGTCTTCTAAGATTTATTCAATCCCAAAAAGACATTATACAATCTATGAAAAACTTCGGTTATATTCATAGATTGTATTTTTTCATTAAACAAGTTTTTATGTTTCATAGGGAGTTAATATTGATGCGCGAGGTGTCAATATCCCAAAATTTGAGTAGCTGTTGGTAAAGGAATTAATTATCGATTCGACTCCTGAGAATGGAGTGACTATTGCTTTACTACAGGACAAGCAACTTGTAGAACTAAATAAAGAGCAGGCTGGCAGTCATTTTTCGGTTGGAGATATTTATCTTGGCCGTATCAAGAAAATTATGCCAGGATTGAATGCAGCATTCGTAGATGTAGGCTACGACAAAGATGCTTTTTTGCATTATCTTGATTTAGGACCTCAAGTGCAATCCTTACTTAAGCTAACGCGAGTAGTAAAGAATGGCAGTTATCAAGAGAATCTGCTGAATAGTCTGAAACTTGAAAAGGATATCGATAAAGCCGGCAAAATATCGGACGTACTTAACCGTAATGTTCTAATACCGGTACAGATAGCAAAGGAGCCAATATCAACAAAAGGACCTCGATTGAGCTCCGATCTGTCTATTGCAGGTAGATTTGTGGTATTAGTACCTTTTTCAAGTTCGGTTTCCATTTCCAAAAAAATCAAAGCTAGTGCCGAGCGTACACGTCTTAAAAAGATTGTGGAGAGTATTAAACCAGCAAATTTTGGTGTTATTATTCGTACCGTATCGGAAGGTAAAGGAGTTGAAGAACTTCAAAAAGACCTTTTAGACTTGATTGCGAAATGGGAATTATTTACCAAACGCCTTAAAAATGTAGAACCTCCTCAAAAGATTTTAGGGGAGATGGATAGAGCTTCTACCATTCTACGAGATATTTTGACGGATGAGTTTACACATATTCATGTCAATGACTCTTCTATATATGAGGAAGTAAAATCATATGTACAGGAGATCTCACCGGAATTGGAAAAAATAGTCAAATTGTATAAACACAAAGAACCTATTTTTGACCATTTTGGCGTTGAAAAACAAATTAAGGCGTCTTTCGGCAAAACGGTTAATTTACAGGGGGGTGCATACCTTGTTATCGAGCATACAGAAGCTTTGCACGTCATCGATGTAAATAGTGGTAACCGAATTGCTAGTAAAGAAAATCAGGAAGATAATGCGCTCTTAGTAAACAAAGAAGCAGCACGAGAAATCGCTCGTCAACTGCGTTTACGCGATATGGGTGGTATTGTGGTCATCGATTTTATTGATATGCACAAGCCGCAAAATCGTAAAGATCTGTATACTTACCTGAAAGAATGTATGGGCGAGGATAGAGCTCGTCATACGATATTGCCGCCAAGTAAATTTGGTTTGGTACAAATCACACGTCAGCGTGTGCGTCCAGAAATGAGCGTCGTGACTAACGAAAAATGTCCGGCTTGTGATGGTACGGGAGAAATAAGATCAAGTATTGTATTACTTGACGATATAGAGAATAACTTAAGTTTTATCCTAGAGGAACAAAACGAAAAAGGAGTAACATTGTGTGTACATCCTTACATAGGCGCCTACATTACGTCTGGATTGATTTCTCGTAGATTGACATGGTTCTTTAAATACGGTAAATGGATTAAGGTGAAATCTATTCAATCCTATTACTTGACAGAATTTCATTTCTTCAATCAGAAAGATGAAGAGATTAAGTTATAAGATGAAAGAAATTGAAAAAGCTCCGTAGATTCTACGGAGCTTTTTTTATGATCTTAGAGAAATTATCCTCCAAATTCCATTAAGTAAGATTTCAAAAATTCATCCAAATCTCCATCTAATACCGCTTGGGTGTTTGATGTTTCGGTTCCTGTTCTTAAATCCTTAATCAATTTATATGGATGTAAGACGTAGTTGCGGATTTGCGATCCCCATTCAATTTTCTTCTTAGAACCTTCAATAGCAGCAGAAGCCTCTTCGCGTTTACGCATTTCAATTTCGTACAATTGTGACTTCAGCAAACGCATTGCATTTTCTTTATTTTGCAATTGCGAACGGGATTCCTGGTTTTTGATAATGATTCCAGACGGTTTATGGTGTAGGCGTACAGCTGTTTCCACTTTGTTTACGTTCTGACCTCCTGCTCCACCAGCACGAAATGTATCCCATTCAATTTCTGAATCTTTCACCTCAATCTCGATATTATCATCCACCAAAGGATAAACATATACCGAAGCAAAAGAGGTGTGACGTTTTGCATTGGAATCAAATGGTGAGATACGTACTAAACGGTGGACCCCGTTTTCACCTTTCAAATAACCGTAAGCAAAATCTCCCGAAAACTGTAGTGTTACGGTTTTGATACCGGCTACATCACCTTCTTGGTAATCCTGTTCGGTTACTTTACAACCGTGTTTTTCGCCCCACATAATGTACATACGCATCAACATCGAGGCCCAGTCGCAGGATTCGGTACCGCCTGCACCTGCTGTGATTTGTAAGATTGCATCTAGCTGATCTTCTTCAGCACTAAGCATATTCTTAAACTCTAGTTCTTCGACTTCCGTTAGAGCCAATTGATATTGCTCTTCGGCATCTTGTTCACTAGCGTCACCAGATTGGAAAAATTCATACATAACAGCTACATCATCAACAGTAGCAGCTACTCTATCGAAGTGATCCGTCCAGATTTTTAAGTTTTTAATTCCATGTAATATTTTCTCTGCTTCTTTTGGAGCATCCCAGAAATTGGATTGAAGCGTGATTTGAGTATCTTTTTCTATCTCTGCCTTCTTCGCATCAATGTCAAAGATGCCTCCTTAGGGACGTTACTCTATCCCTCAAGTCTTGAATTTGTTCTTTGGTCATGTTTCAAAGGTAGTAAGTATAATGCTAAATTAGAAATTCAACCTTTTTGCTGTATATTTGTTACTAAATTATTGTCAAATAAAAACTTAAACATGTTGCCCAATATAGATTTTACGAAAACTTCCTCTTATAAATATCTTGTAGATCACTACATCACCTTAAATGAAAAGACTTTAAAAGAATTATTTGCCGAAGACCCTGCGCGATTCGAAAAATTCTCCATCACATTCAATGATATTTTACTAGATTATTCTAAAAATAGAATAAACGAACAAACTATAGCTTTACTTATCCAATTGGCGAAAGAATGTAAGTTAGATGAGGCGATAAAAGCCATGTTTGATGGAGAAAAAATCAACGTAACCGAAGGCAGACAAGTTTTGCATACCGCTTTACGTAACCAGTCTGATAGACCTGTTATAGTGGAAGGTGAAGATGTAATGCTTAAAGTTCATGCCGTATTAGCACATATGAAAGAATTCGTAAATCAAATCGTTTCTGGAGAATGGAAAGGTTTTACGGGTAAAGAAATATCGGATGTTGTTAATATTGGTATCGGTGGCTCGGACTTAGGTCCTGTAATGGTTACGGAAGCATTGAAACCTTATAAAACAAGTTTAAATCTTCATTTCGTATCCAATGTAGATGGTACACATATCGCGGAAACTTTGAAAAAAGTTAATCCTGAGACTACATTGTTTTTAATTGCATCTAAGACCTTTACAACGCAGGAAACTATGGCTAACGCACAGTCTGCGAAAGATTGGTTTTTGCAATCAGGTGCTGTAGAAGCTGATGTAGCAAAACATTTCGTAGCATTGAGTACCAACGAAAAGGGAGTTTCGGCTTTTGGTATCGATACTAAAAATATGTTCGAGTTTTGGGATTGGGTAGGAGGTCGATATTCTTTATGGTCAGCTATTGGTCTTTCTATCGCTTTAGGCATTGGATACGATAATTTTGAAGAATTATTAAAAGGTGCATACGAGGCAGATGAACATTTCCGTACTACGGAATTTGAAGAAAATATCCCGGTTATTTTAGCCTTATTAGGAATCTGGTATAATAATTTCTTTGAGGCTGAGAGTCATGCTATTTTGCCTTACGACCAATATTTGCACCGTTTCGCCGCGTATTTCCAACAAGGAGATATGGAAAGTAATGGAAAATACATAGATCGTAATGGAAACCGTATCGAGTACCAAACTGGTCCAATTATCTGGGGTGAGCCTGGCACAAATGGTCAACATGCGTTTTACCAATTGATTCACCAAGGAACAAAATTAATTCCTTGTGACTTTATTGCGCCAGCTATCTCGCATAATCAGATTGGTAATCACCATCAATTGTTGCTATCCAACTTCTTTGCTCAAACGGAAGCCTTAATGAACGGCAAAACCGAAGAAGAAGTTATAGCTGAATTCGAAAAAGCGGGGAAATCTAAAGAAGAAATTGAGAAACTTAAAAATTATAAAATATTCGAAGGAAATAGACCGACAAATTCTATTCTTTTGAAGCAAGTTACTCCTAAATCTTTAGGTACTTTAGTTGCCTTGTATGAACATAAGATTTTTGTTCAAGGTATAATATGGAATATTTACAGTTTCGACCAATGGGGAGTAGAGTTGGGTAAGCAATTAGCTTCTAAGATTTTTCCAGAATTAAGTGGTGCAGAAAAAGTGGCATCACATGATAGCTCAACAAATGGATTGATCAATCAATATAAATCTTGGAGATAAGATATTAAAATTTAATAAGAGGTGAATAGAATAATTATTCGACACTTTCTTCAAAAGTTTGTAAATAAGAAAAATGTGGAGTTCGTAAATGATTGGATTCCACATTTTTATTTTCATAATTTTATTATTTTGACGGGGCAAAGAATAATTATTAAACAACAAATAGTTTGTAAGGATTTTTTAAAACGTTTCCGACATGTAAAAATTCTTTAGAAAGTTACAAGGTCGAGCAGTCTCTTAGGTGCTAGAAGGAGAATTAGATGGTTATTTAGGCTATGATAAACCTGCTCGTATTGAAGATAGGAACACACACCAGTAAAAAGGTCAGAGGAGATCAAGGTGATATTGAAATTCAAGTTCCTAGAGACCATTAAGGGAGCTTCAATCCTATACTTATTTAAATAACTCAAAAGCTATTGCAAACCTTAGTAGTTCAGTGGATGATTTGCAGTTTATTTTTTTTATTAAATTCCGGCGATGTGTTGATACGGTAAATTGCGAGATATAAAGGGTCTCTGCAATTTCATTGGTGGACATTCCATGTGCAAGTAAGCTCAAAATTTGTTTTTCCCGAGTTGTTAATAGAGCGAACTTTCTATAATTATTTCCTATATATCCTTCTAAATTTAAAGTTTTATTTACTCGATTTATTAAGTTATTAAATCCAATTACTGGAGAGGATATAACTATGAGTTTTTTATTATTTGGATAAATGGTATCTACATGTATTAATTTACAGACTGTAAAAAACCATTCTGGATCTTCGTTACCGGGACGCTTTACCCGTTGAAAAAAGTTGTATTGACTATCTATTTGATCAAATGCAATGTATTTTGAAATATCTTGAAGGTAATCTTTAATTTCTTCAATAAAAAAGTACCGATTATAATATTCTTCTCCTAATTCATTAATTTCTTGAGCAGTTGTTTGTAAGTATCTACAGCCCCAATCATTCATGTAACTACATTTTACTACTTTATTATCTTCTATATCATGAATCATTAATGAGGCTGGAATTTTATTTGCAATATCTTTTATATGTAGCGAGTTATTTTTTAATGCTTCGCTTAATTCATGGAGTGTATGATCGGTGTTGCTCATAAGTTATTTAAGAAATCTAATTGGTATTCCTAATATAAGACTTTTGGTTAAAATATTCCTTCAAAAGCAATATTTTATTGCAATTTGTGAATGTATCTGAACATGAAATAATAAATATGTATTTATTATACAATAGATTTTTACACAGCCTGAGGAGAGCAAAAGGTAATATAAAAAAAAACTAATTAATTGCTTTATAATCAATTCAAAAGGGAAGATAGTTTTTAATTTAGAAGAAGGTACAAAGCAAAATTGGGTGACCTAAAAGGTCTCCCAATTTAATATATAGCATATTATGTTTTTTGCTTATTTATGAATTGTGGTATCATAAAGTTTTATTCCTTGATGATTGATAACTTTTGCACTAATGCATTTATCATCTATTGCAAAATACATAAAACCATAATCCGAAGCTGCAAATTTTGTTATCTCCAGACCTGCTTTGACGGGAGTGGCTTCTGATCCCGAGCCCGAAACAAACTGATGAAAATTCATATTCTCAACTTTTATATGCTGTAGTGAATGATCATGTCCTGAAAGATAAACATCTACTTTATTTTTCTGCAGCACCACTTCTAAAACTTTTCTTACAGCCAAGGTATCGTAGTTGTTGGTTCGAGGCCCAACCGTATAAATTGGATGGTGTCCCACTACGATTTTCCATTTTATATTGGGATCTTGAGTGGATAGCAATTTGTCTAACCATTCTAATTGTTTCTCGGGATACTGACCTGCAACATGTGGGCCGTATTCACTGTTTTTATAAAATTCAGGTATCATAGGATTTGTGTCTATAAATGCTATCAACACCTTTCCTTTACCTTTAAGATTAAAAGTTTTGCTGTAATATCGAGCAGGCATTTTCCAGCGTCTACTGATTTTAGTATACCGAACCTGAGCGTCAGGGTCAGATTTATAATCATGATTACCCAAAATTGGATACCAATCCCATTGTAAAGCAAAATCAGTATAGACGTTTTCAAAGGAATAATGCCAAAGAGGGTCGTGTTCACTAATGACACCACTTGGATAAAAATTATCTCCAGTAGACACAATAAAATCATTGGGATGATTGGTGACCCAATCGCCCATTTGTTTGGCTACCTGTAACTGATGGTCAGCGCCATTACGGCCCCAATCGCCTATTGCAACGAAATTAAGTAAACCTTCCTGCTCTAAATTAGATCTTGCATCAATGTCTTTACTGTCTATATTAGTTATGTGATGTGATAATGATAAATTGGCAAGGGCAGAAGTTGCTATACCTGTCCCTATAGTTGTACTAATGGTGTTTTTCAGAAATTGTCGTCTCTTCATATTTTAATTTACGTAGCCAGGGTTTTGTTTCCATATATTGTTCAGATTCAGGACTGTTGTTGGAACAGGAAATATGCGTCTGAATTTCTCAGTATATCCTGCTGGATATAAATCTCTAAATCCCCATTTGTCTTCAAATTTTCCATAACGAATAAGATCATTACGTCTCCAGGATTCGTCTGCAAATTCTCTTGCACGCTCATCTAACAAATCTTGTAAGGAAGGGGCTATAGTTAGCAAAGGAGCTTTAACATAACTGCGTATTTGATTGATTAAACTCATTGGCGTTTCGCCATTTGTCGCAGATGCCCCACGTAAAATGGCTTCAGCTTTCATTAGTAAAATGTCTGCATATCTAAAAATTGGCACGTCATTACTTTGATTACGTTGATGAGCAGAAGTTACATTTACATCCATGTAAAATTTAATAGATCTATATCCCATTGATCGACCTTTTTGATCATTCCCAACATTAAGCGTAGCCGCTCCATCGGGACGAAGAATAATGTCTCTGGTTAGCTCCAATTGCCATTCAAATTGCGCATCAGCATCTGCGCCCACGTAATCTTGGTCTATACCCTTTTTGGAAGTTCGAATTAAAAATGGTCTAGTTCTGTCTTCTTGATAGTTGCTCCAATAGTATTGCTTTCCGCCAATATATGACGCGTTACGTTCGTCTCCAGCTAAATTAAATTTATCTAAATAAGTGGGTAATACACGAAAAGTTCCTCCCACACTTTGTGGTAGATTTGCAAATTGATTTTGGGCACTACGGTGTATCCAAAAGCGTGAGAATGTCATCCCTTGTTGACTTTCTTTATCGTAGGGCATTACAAAAATAAAATCTTTGATTTGAGGGCCATTATCGGGACGAAATTTTTCTAAGAATTTATGACTAGTGAGGTTAAATTGATTGGAAGCAATGATATTGTCGCACATTTTTACTACTTCTTGCAGCTTTTCGTTCGATGCGTTTGGTGTATAATCTTCTACATTTTGTGCAGTATACACCGACCAATTTAAATACAGCTTAGCGAGTAATGCCTCAGCCATGTATTTGGTTACTTTTCCGTATGTACTAGAGTTTACAGTAGTGGGTAATTTATCTTTTATTTCCAGTAATTCCGACTCAATGAATCGGCATACTTCAGGTCTTGGAGATCTATCTGGTTGAACCTCGACTCTACCTTTTAGTATAGGAGCAGCTCCAAAATTATCCATTAAAATAAAATGGTAGAACGCACGCATAGCACGAATTGGGGCTGCAATATCCGCTTCATCATTATTAATAATGGTTAATACATTATTGCTATTTACTATCCCAACGATGGCAGAATTCCACATATTGGTTAACATGCCATTATCTGCATTCCAGTTGTGGACATGAAATTGTCTATATTGCCCTCCGTCATACCAATCTGAACCCATAGAAACACTTACTGCTTCGTCAGCTGATAAGGTTTGTACCATCCAATGATCTCTTCCCATCGCTCCGCGATACGCTGTGTATACATCGGCTGATATCGCTTCGGCAGCGCGCTCATTGTCAGGAAATTCGGTAAATTGTGATTTTATGTCAACATCTAAATCTGTACAGCTTAATATAGAAAATGATAAAGCTGTGAAAACGAACGGTTTTATTATATGTCTCATTTTTTTAGTGTCCATTAAAAATTAAAAATTAAAGTTTGCTCCAAACATGAAAGTACGCGTGCGTGGATAGGTTTGTCTATTGTCAATACCTGGTTCAAGTCCACCTAGATTGACTTCAGGATCTAATCCTTTATATTTTGTAAATACATAAGGATTATTTACTGTCGCAGCGAGACGAATGTTTTTAATTTGGTTTCCTAAATTTTTAAAGGTGTATCCAAATGAAAGTGTAGAAATGCGTAAATAATCGCCAGATTCTAGATATCGATCAGATAAATAATGTGCATTGATATCCGTTGGCTTTTCGGTGTTTGCTACTTCAGCCAACAGATTTTTGTTTCCAGCATTTCCTACGACGTTAGAATGTCTTGCTCTTGTAGCATTCATAATTTTTCCTCCAAATACACCTTGAAATAGAATGGAAGCGCTCCACTGTTTGTATGCTAAAGTATTATTCCAACCTAGCGTAAATTTAGGAAGTGCAGTTCCTGTGAAGGTTCTGTCTTTGAGTTCGGGAGTAATAGTTGTTTCTCCAGTTCTTTCTCCCATATCTTCATCTCTAACATAAAATGTAGATACGCCATTTTCATTGTATCCAGCCCATTCCCAAGTATAGAATTGGCCTATTGCATAACCTTCCATCAGACGTTGCTGGTTCGCATTTGATTGCCCAGCTCCATCTAAATAGGCTAACTCGATGAACTGAGAAGAGAACTTTTCGTTCGAAATAGATTTAACAATATTTTTATTTTGAGAAAGATTAATTCCCGAATTCCACGCGAAATTATCTGTCTTTGCAGGAATTGTATTAAGACTAACTTCAAAACCTCTATTGTTTATTTTTCCAATGTTTGCAGTAAGATAACCTGATGGATATATTACTGGGGAAACAGCAAAACTATATATCAAATCAGTCGTATTTTTATCGTACCACTCTATAGATCCACTCAGTCTGTTGCTCCATATGGAGAAGTCTACCCCTATATTTAACATATCGGTTCTTTCCCATTTTAAGTTTGGATTGGAGTCTCTTAATGCTTTCAATGTACGTACTATCTGTCCTTGACTGTTTTCAAAGTCAGTAACAGATGCTCCATACACCGATCTTGCTGTAAAAACATCAAAGCCCAGAGAGTTTCCGCTGGCTCCATAACCTGCGCGTAGTTTGAGTTCGTTAAATAAAGTATTATCTTTCATAAAATCTTCTTCAGAAATTTTCCATGCTGCCGATACAGAAGGAAAAGTCCCCCAGCGGTTATTTAATCCAAAAGCAGAAGACCCATCTCGACGCAATGTACCCTGCAAGATATACTTGTTGTTGAAGGTATAATTCAGACGTGAGTAAACGGAGATCATACGGAGGGTCGATAAATAATATCCTCCAAAGCCATTTCTATTAATGACATTTGCCATTCCAGGATTGTAATAGGTAAGATCGTCACCATAGAAGTCAGAAACCGAAAGCTGAATTCCATCATTATTATTAGATTCTTCCCAAGAATATCCTAGTAATGCGCTAATCTTATGCAGACCAGCAAACGTTTTGTCATAAGCCAAATTGGTTTCGAGGACTTTACGTTGATCTTCTACAGCAGCTCGAGTCGCTCTTCCGTTCATGTTACGCGCTATCATGGATAATGAGCTGTTGTATTCGTTGTAGTTGAATTGTCTATTTTGCAACGACAGGTCTAAATTATATTTTAACCCATCGAAGATTTGATAGCCCAATTTGGCATGACCTTGAATTAATTTCGTCTTAGACAGAAGGATGTTTTCTTCAATTAGCGAAACTGGATTGGCATATTGTGAACGAGGCGTATTTTCAAACCAGGTTCCATCTTCATTTTTAAGTGGGGAATAGGGTAGGTAATAATACATCGCATCAAATACGCTTAATCCTTGCCCTTGTGCAGGTACATTATTTTGCTTTGTTAAGCTGATATTGACATTAAAGGACATGTCTAATTTGTCATTCATAGCTTTGGACTGAACGTAACCGCGTGCGATTTGTCTGTCAAGATCAGTACCTTTAATAACACCTTGGTTATTGAAGGTATTGATGCTTGCGCTATATTTTGTTTTCTCACTCCCCCCCAAGATGGAAACATTATGGTTGTGGGAGACTCCTATTCTGCTCACCTCTTTTTGCCAATCTGTATCCGCTCCAGTATCATCTACAGGTTCCATGGAAAAGCCATTATCGTTGATGTAAGATCTATACTGCTGAGCATTCATCATTTCTAAACGTTTAGCAATTTTGTCCATAGCGACATAACTGTCGTAGTTAATGGCAGATTGACCAAATTTTCCTTTCTTAGTCGTCACAATAATAACACCATTGGCTGCTTTAGAACCGTAAATCGCTGTAGCCGAAGCGTCACGTAATACATCAATGCTTTCAATATCTTGCGGAGATACAAGGGCTAAAGAGGCTCCGGGTACTCCGTCAATTACGTAATAGGGTTCTGTTGCTTCACCAGAACGTAGTGTAGATGAACCGCGTAAGGTTACAGAAGGTGTTGCGTTAGGATTACTGTTATTATTTGATATTACTAATCCCGGAACTTTGCCTTGTAATAATTGACCTACATTACTAAAGACTCCAGTATTGAGGTCTTCAGATTTTATGGAGGTTATAGAACCTGTAAGATCTTTTTTGGTTGTCACTCCATATCCGATATATACTTCATCAATGGTTTTCTTCACTGACATTAATTTTACACTCAATGCGATTTGTTGTCCATTTTTGATTGTATATCCAGAAAGGGTATCGCTCTGATAGCCTACGCTACTAAAGATAAACTGATAGGATCCTCCTTCAGGCAAATTGCTGAAAGAAAATAATCCCTTGTTTGATGAGCTGGTATTGAATGTATTACCAGTTTTAGTGTTTAGTGCTTTTATGTTTACGCCAGAAAGATATTGTCCATTTTCATCCTGTGTAGCACCTTTAACTTGCTCTTGTTGTGCATAAAGAAAGTTACTCCAAATTAATGTGAGAACGATTAGAGCCATTTTTGGCAATGGGTTTAGTTGGTTTTTAAGCATGTTTTAATCCTTAAGTTTAGTTTTGGTGGTTTTTATTTTTGTAGATGTGATAGATCCCGTTTTGGGTTCTACGCCATTCTAGGTTATTAATTAGGCAGATGACCTCTAAGGCATCTTCTAAGTTTTCGGTACGCGTATCTACCGAGCCTGTATAAGTTATATGGTCAAGTGATTTGTTTTCAATGACAATTTTTGTTTTATAAAGACGACTTAAAACATTGACAGCTTCAGGAAGAGAAATTTTATCCATTTTTACTACTGCTGATGCGTATTCTTCGCTAACATTTTCGATCTGATTATTTTTATTTATTGATGTAGGATTTATATGACTTAGATGATGGGTAGCACTATTAAAGATGAGTTTTTCACCTTTTTCACTCATATAGATTTCATCAAATTTGGAATCCTCTTTGACAGATTTGATAACAATCTTTCCAGTATGCAAAGTAACGGTTGTATTTTGCTTATTTGGAAATGCATCAATAGTAAAGGACGTACCT
The DNA here is from genome assembly GCF_011043515.1 of Sphingobacterium sp. SGL-16. Classification (NCBI taxonomy): domain Bacteria; kingdom Pseudomonadati; phylum Bacteroidota; class Sphingobacteriia; order Sphingobacteriales; family Sphingobacteriaceae; genus Sphingobacterium; species Sphingobacterium sp. SGL-16. Next base: position 44,019 of record NZ_JAAKGQ010000023.1, read on the forward strand.
AGTGCAGTCGTCTTTGTATAATCACTCCATACTCTAAAAGGTCTTGATGCGTCTTTTTTCACGTTAAAATAAGCTTTACCACTCAACCGTATGTCTCGGTTTATTGCTGAGAAGACTTCTGGATAACTAATTTCAGATGATGGATATAATTTTACTCTTGATGAATCTGGTAAGTATATCCATTTAATTTCTTGAGTTGTATTGACTTGGGTTATCCAAATATCTTCATTCGTTACAGGGAGGCTATAATTTGCTGATAGATCCGTGTTTTTAATCGTTTTATGATTCAGCTGTTGGTAAAAGACCCAAGAAAAAAATAGCATAAGGCAAGCTGCTGCGGAATATTTTATTAGACTATAGATCTTATATTTTTTGTCACGTTTATCGAATTGCGCAATCGTATCTTTGTTAATCTCGGTTTTGACCTTATTATACATTTGATCCGAAGGAATATTATTATCTTTTTCAGATTGATAATTTTCCCATTGATTGATATCGAATAGGTTGTCAACTATCTTCTCCTGATTGCGCCAGATTGATTGTTTTAATTCTTTATTGGTTAGCCTTTTCTTGTCCTTCATATACATATTACGTTTATCAAAGACTTATCCCTAGCTCGAGATCAAATTTTTTATTCGACGTAAAAAGTCGCGTAGGAGGTATTTCTTTAAGAAAGGTTTTCAGGTGGTTATTATTATTACAGCATTATTGAGTATAAATGCTGCTTAAGCTGGAGTAATGCTTTACTGATATGTTGTTCAACTGCTTTGTTAGAGATATTCAGCATTTGAGCAATTTCTTTATGTGTTAAACCTTGTTTTCTACTAAGTTCAAAGACATGACGTCTAACAGGAGGCATGTTGGCAATGTCTCCATCAATTAAGCGCATTAGATCTTTACTTTCTAATGCTTTTATCAGGTTATCTGTAAAGGGGGTTGCTGCAGCTTCTCCCTCATATTTAAATCGATTCGCTTCTTTGCGAAGTTCATCAATCATAACTTGCTTTGCAATACCAAATAATTGAATATTTATGGGTAATGTGTGATTCAATTTGGCTCTATTTTTCCAAGCCTTAATAAAAGTTAACTGCGTTACTTCTTCTGCTAAAAATTCGGATTTAGTGCGTTGAAAAATGAAACCATAAATTTCGCGATGAAAGGTTTCATATACCTGCGAAAACGCATGGACATTATCTTTTTGTATGGATGCAATTAGATTCATTACAAGGCAAATGTATCTAGGTAGAGTTAATTAAAAGTTTAATGAATATTAAGAAAAAATCATTTTTAAATCTTGGTTACTTAATTAAAAATCTATCATATAAATTGTTGAGTATCGTATTCAACAACATAATATTTCATTTTATTATTAGCTTTTTATATTTTAAAAAAATGCTGAAATGGAATTGTTTATATATTGGTTATGCCATATAGCGTGTTATTTGCTTATGATTTATGTTAAATATATGAATTTATTGTTCGAGACAAAAATTCACACAAAATAATTATTTACATAGTGTCTAGTGTGAAAACTAACCAAAGTATTATCTCTAAGAGAATAATCATATTAAAATTTGGTATAGTAAAGGGTATTTTATAATTTCGTGTACGTACACGAAATTATAAACTTAACATCTTGTTTAAATTATTACTATATAATGGTAGGTTAATAACCGCGAATGGCATATTGGAGTTCGCTTATTGCTACATGGAAGATGGCGTAATTAAGCAGTATGGTGTGGGCGATATTCAAGTGAGTGAAGATACGCTAGAAATTAATGTTGCCAACAAATATATATCTGCTGGTTTTATAGATATTCATATTCATGGTGGTGGTGGATATGATTTTATGGATGCAAATGTTGAATCCTTTTTAGGCGTGGCTAATACACATATTAAATATGGTACTACCAGTATGTGCCCCACAACCTTAACCGCGGATTCAGAACATTTGGAAAAAGTCCTCACCGTATATGAACAGGCAAATTTACATAATTCTAAAGGGTCTAAATTTTTAGGTCTTCACCTAGAAGGTCCTTATTTTGCGATGAATCAGCGCGGTGCGCAGGATCCCAAATATATTCGCAATCCGGATTACAAGGAATATTCTCGTATAGTGGAAATGAGTCCTCATATAATTAGATGGAGTTCAGCTCCTGAATTACCAGGAGCGTTAGAGTTTGGAGATTTTCTAACTGATAGAGGAATTATAGCAGCCTTTGCACATACTGAGGCATTGTATGATGACATAAAACTTGCTTTTGACCACGGTTATCGTTTAGCCACTCATTTTTATTCTGCTATGTTGGGCGTGACAAGAAAGAATGCTCACAGATATGCAGGAGCTGTGGAAGCCTGTTATCTGATAGATGAAATAGATGTAGAGGTTATTGCCGATGGGGTGCATTTGCCCAAACCTTTACTGGAGCTGATTTACAAAATAAAAGGTTCAGAAAGAATAGTTTTAATTACCGATGCTATGCGCGCTGCTGGAACCCATGTTAACAAAAGTATTCTGGGAAGTTTGCACGATGGTATCGAAGTAATAGTAGAGGATGGTGTGGCTAAACTTGCCGATCGCTCTGCATTTGCTGGAAGCATTGCAACAGCCAATTTGCTGGTTAGAAATTTCCTAAATAATACTAAAGCATCTTTCCCTGAGGTAATAAAAATGATAACCGAAAATCCAGCTCGCATCCTTGGGTTTGCACACCGTAAAGGTAAGATAGAGAAGGGATATGATGCGGATGTAGTAGTTTTTGATGATAATATAGATGTCTATTTGTCGATTGTGGAGGGACACATAAAGTATAACAAATTAAATTTTAATTCGAATGAATCCTAAAAGTTTAGGTGTAAAGGATATAGCGAAGTTGGCGAATGTTTCTATCGGTACGGTGGACAGAGTGCTGCATAATAGGGAAGGTGTGTCCTTAAAGACAAAGGAAAAGATATTAGCGATAATCAAGCAATACAATTATGAACCTAATATTATTGCCCAATCACTAACCAAAAAAAATATTAAATATTTCAAAGCTATCATCCCAAAATCATCAAAGGAATCTACCTATTGGCAGGCTCCATTGCAAGGTATACGCGATGCGATTGAGGAAATAAAAAAATATGGCATAGAGGTAGAGATCCTATTGTTTGACCAAAATGATATCGCGTCATTTAATGCATTGCAGGAAAATTTAAATTTCAACGAATTACATGGTTTGCTTATTGCGCCAATGTTTAAGCAAGAGACTCTGGCATTAATCTCTAAATGTGAGGAAAACGCAATTCCTTATGTGTTGATTAATTCTGATCTAAGTCAAGCTAGTCCTATAGGTTATTTTGGGCCAGATCTTTACCAAAGCGGGCTGGTTGCAGCAAATTTGATTCAATATTCTTCTGCTCCTCAAGAATCTATATTGATTGTAAATATCTCCAAGGAATTATATCCTGAGCATCATCTTTATATCAAGCAGGAAGCATTTATCTCCTATTTTAAACCTCATAAGAAACGACAAATCCATACGCTAGATATACGTTCGACAGAAAGTGAGGTTATTAATCGTGAATTGCATCGTTTTTTTGAACATCATAAAGTTAGAGTAATATTTGTGACCAATTCGAGGGTATCAAGTGTAGCTTCCTATTTGAAGTCTAAAGGCCTATACGAAGATATACTGTTAATTGGGTTTGACTATTTAGAGGATAACCTGCAGTATTTAGAAGAAAATGTCATTGATTTTTTGATTTGTCATAAACCCATACAGCAAGGTTATCAAGCGCTACTCTCTCTGTTCAATTATGTAAAATTTGGAAAGAAGGGGGTACAAAAAACGTTCATGCCAATCGATATTATAAGCCAGTACAATTATAAATACTACGATAATTAAAATGATTACTATAAACTACCCTATTATGAAAAAACTATTTCCTTATATAATTCTTCTTTTTTATGTACTCTCTTGTAAGCCTTCGGTAGGTCAAGAGAAAAAATTTCCCATTCAAGGCTTTCATTTGGACCTGAGAGTTCAAGCCATGCAGATTGATGCTTTAAAAAAGTTGGCCACACAACTCCATCAAGGAGGGATCAATACCTTAGTAATGGAATGGGAAGCAACGTATCCTTTTGAAAAACATCCATTGATTCCCAATCAATATGCTTATACACGTGAGCAGGTTGTAGATTTTATCGCGTATTGTGAGAATTTGGGCATTGATGTAATACCGCTGCAGCAAAGTTTTGGTCACGTAGAATACATTCTAAGACATTATAAGTACAAAGAGCTCAGAGAAGATCAAAAAGATTTTTCTCAGATTAATCCTTTAAAGGAGGAGTTGGCAAAAGAGCTTTTTAGGGATTTATATTCGGATTTAATATCGACCCACAAATCTGAATACATTCATATTGGAGGTGATGAGACATACCTGTTGGGGCACTCTAAAGAATCTCAAAAGAAAGTAGCTGAAGTTGGAAAAGGACGCTTGTATGGTGATTATATAAAATTATTATGTGAATTGGTAGTTTCTCTAGGTAAACGACCTGTGATTTGGGCTGATATTGCCATGAAATATCCAGATGCCTTGGAAGGCTTGCCAAAGCAAACTGTATTCATTGATTGGAATTATGGGTGGGACATTAATATGTTTGGAAAACATAGCAATCTGTTGAATTCTGGTTTTGAAATTTGGGGTGCACCATCTATTCGTAGTCATCCAGATAATTATTTTGTCACCCAATGGGAAAAACACTTTAAAAATATTAGAGATTTCATACCTCTAGCTAAGGAGTTCAATTATAAAGGAATCATAATGACTTCATGGTCTACATCTGGTCTTTATTCGAGTGTCTGGGAGAGTCCAAAGGATTTGGTTGAGTTATATCCAATACGTCGAGTATATCCTTTGAATGGCTTTAATATGCTTATGGAAGCCTATTTTGAAGCACTAAAGACACCTGAAGCTTTAGAAATAGAAAAGTTTGTCCAGCAATATGCTTATCAGCGTTATGGTTTTAATGATTCTGAATCTCAACTTTTCTGGAATGCTCTTAAAGCAAATCCTTATGAAATAAATCAAGGTGTAGTCAGTGCTGGTGGACCAGCGATTAAAATAATGGCAGATAGCGCTTTGTGGGTGGTAAATAACTTGAAGAGTTTGAAGCCAAAAAACAATAAGGACGAATATGCGCATTATGTTTTAATGTCCGAGATCAGATATGACTATCTAGTATATATGACTATAGAGGAGCGGCTTAATTCAAAAGACTTCAATTCAGATGAAATTCCGCATATACTAAAGCAGTTAAAACAGTTGGAAAATTCAAATAAAAATAAAGAGTTTAACAGATTGCACAAAAACTATCTTTTCCCTGCTGAAATAAGACAGGAAAACGAATTGCGCAACAGTAAGATTAAACTGATGTATGATAGGTTAAGTAAAAATTCAAAGTAGATTATTTATGAAGATATTAGCATATATTATTGTTTTCGTTTTAGTTCTGACCTCCTCAGGGTTTTCACAAAGTGCTTCGGATGTTAGCATTAAAGTTTCTTGGCAACCTTTGGAAAATAATTACAATGGAAAGGAAGAGGCTTTATCCCGAATTGTATTTAAGAATGAGGGCAAAACGGTTCTTGATAAGAGCGGATGGAAGTTATATTTCAATTTTATTCGAATTTTTGAGCCCAAGAACTCTAATCCTGTTTTTGATATACAACACATCAACGGAGACTTGTTTGTACTGACGCCCAATGATTCTTTTAAGCCATTAGCTCCAGGCGAAGAATTAGACCTGCAAATAGTTTCTAAATCATGGATTGTGAATTTTAATGATTCCCCTCAGGGATTTTATATAGCCTGGGATAATGGAAAAATTACCCCGTTAGGAGAGGTGGAAAGGCTGGAGCCTGTAGATAAAAAGAGATTTTATAGGGTAGCGAACGACGTAGAAATGACCCCTGATTTGATCTTTGAGAAGAATAAAAGATATGTGGATTCTCATAGTGTACAGCCTGGAAAAATATTTCCCACTCCATCCAAGTTCGTGTCAGTAGATGGTTATTTTGACTTATCTGGTACTACGCTGATACAAGGGGGAGGATTATTTACAAATGAAATAGATTATTTCATCAATGAAATGGGAGAACTTTTCCATATTAATTTTTCTATCCACAAAAAGCCGAGGTCAAAAGATGTAATCAAATTTAAACTAGATAAAACCTTAAAAGAGGAAGCTTATAAACTTTTGGTGACTAAAGATTCAATTGTCGTGACTTCAAGAAGCGGAAAAGGAGCTTTTTATGCTATTCAGTCTATTAAATCCTTAATAAAAGCCGAAGATTATAAGTCGAGCAAAAAAGACGTAATATATATTCCTTGCGTTGAAGTGTACGATGAACCGAGATTTTCGAGCAGAGGTTTTATGATTGATGTCGCTAGAAATTTTCAGTCCAAGAAGCAGATTCTTAAACTAATAGATATTCTTTCCTTTTATAAAATAAATACCCTGCATTTTCACCTTAATGATGATGAAGGCTGGAGGTTAGAATTGCCATCTTTTCCAGAACTTACTTCCGTTTCTTCGGTGCGTTCGCATGCATTTATTTCTTCTTCGTCACTTCCTCCCTCTTATGGGTCAGGACCTTTGGCTAAAAATAGAGGTACGGGATATTATTCTATACAAGATTTTAAAGATATCTTATTGTATGCTAATGCAAGACATGTTCAGGTCATACCAGAGATAGAAACTCCGGGTCATGCACGAGCTGCGGTGAAAGCTATGCAATATAGATATGAGAGATTGAAAGATAAAGATCGTAGTGAAGCTGAAAAATACTTGCTTTATTCAGTAGGAGATACCTCTAAATATTCCAGTGTACAGAAATGGAATGATAATGTCATGGATGTCTCTTTAAGTTCAGTATATAATTTTTTGGAACAGATTACCGATGATATCATTGGAATTTATAAATCGGTAAATGTGCCCTTACACACCATTCATTTCGGAGGAGATGAAGTTCCTAATGGTGTTTGGGAAGGTTCTCCTGCCTTTAAAAAATTAAAAAATGAAGACCCGAATATCAAAAGTGTTGAAGATTTATGGTTTCGTCATTTTAATAAATTATATGAAATATTAGATGCCCGAGGTTTGTATTTGTCGGGCTGGGAAGAGGTCGGCATGAAAAGAGGCGTGACAGAAACAGGTAGGAAAAAATGGTTTGCTGATAAAGGATTAACGAATAAAAATATTCATTTAAATGTTTGGAATAATCTAACGGGGAATGAAGATTTAGCCTACAAGTTGGCGAATTTAGGCTATAAGGTCAAATTATCTTTTGTGAGCAATTTCTATATGGACATGTCCTATCAAAAAAATTTCAAGGAACAGGGATTTTATTGGGGAGGATTTATTGACATGGAAAAACCTTTTAGTTTTATTCCTTACAATTATTTGAAAAACCAGCAAATGGACTGGCTAGGGCGCAAACTTCCTAATAACACATTAGAGAATCATGAAAAACTTACTCCAGAAGGGGAAAAAAATATTGTAGGGATTCAGGCTTTGCTCTGGTCGGAAACTATAAAAAGTGAAGAGCAGATGGAAAAAATGATATTCCCGCGATTGCTTTCTTTTGTGGAAAAAGCTTGGGCACCTGCTCGGGAGTGGGAAAATTTGGACAGGGATTCTTATGAAAAAGCTTACCATAAAGATTTAAATGAGTTTTTTGGCATTGTGGGTAATCAGGAGCTTAAAAGGCTTCAATATTATAAGCAGGGGTATAAATGTCGAATTCCAACCCCAGGTGTGGCATTGGTGGATGAGATGTTGCATGCCAATACAGATTTGCCAGGATTCAAAATTTATTTTACTGAAGATGGTAGTATGCCGACTTTAAATAGTAAAAAGTACACAGGACCTATTAGACCAAACAAAAATATGGTCTTTAGAGTGTTAAACGATAATGGTGAAGGAAGTTTGCCTGCCTATTACACGCATCCTAATTAAAAGTTATGAAGAAAAGTATCCATAATCCTATAAGTGTAGATCAGTTAACCTCTCAGCAAAAGGTGATATCAGTGATAATAATCGCTGTGCTTTTCTTTGTTTTTGGCTTTGTTACCTGGGTAAATGCTATTTTAATTCCCTATTTCAAAATAGCATTTGATTTAAGCCATTTCGCTTCTTATTTAGTAGCTTTTGCTTTTTACATTGCCTATTTGGTCATGGCGGTACCTTCGGGATATATCTTAAAATATTTCGGTTTTAAGGGGGGGATGATGCTGGGCTTTTTTATGATGGCTATTGGTGCATTTCTTTTTATTCCCGCTGGGGCCTACCGTATCTATGAGGTGTTTCTCACGGGATTATTTACACTGGGCGTGGGATTGTCCATTTTGCAAACTGCCGCCAATCCCTATGTCACGATTCTGGGCGACAAGGAGCGTGCTGCTCAGCGTTTTAGTATAATGGGAATTAGTAATAAGGTTGCTGGAATTATTGCGCCATTATTATTTGCAGCCATCATACTAAAACCTGAAGACAAAAGCTTTTTTGAAAATTTATCCTTGCTTCCTATAGCACAAAAAGAGGCTGCTTTGGATGAATTGGTAGGTAGGGTTGTTGTGCCTTATATGGTTATAGGCTTTATTCTTGTAGCGCTAGGATTGCTTGTAAAATATTCACCATTACCAGAAATAGATAGCGAGAAAGAAACCGACGAGAACAGTAGTAGTAATAGTTCAAAAAAGTCTGTGTTATCCTTTCCCTATTTGGTTTTAGGAAGTGTCGCTATATTTTTTCATGTTGGTTCTCAGGTTATTGCCGTGGACAGTGTTATTAATTATGCCCAATATCATGGTTTGAACTTTTTAGAAGCCAAATCATTTCCCTCCTATACGCTAACAGCAACCATACTAGGGTATTTGCTGGGAATAACATTTATCCCAAAAGTCTTAAGCCAATTATTAGCTTTACGAATTTGTACTTGTTTAGGATTTATATTGTCGTTGGGCGTAATATATGTATCAGGTCATGTTAGTCTTTTAGGTCATCATACGGATGTTTCCGTGTGGTTTTTAGTCGCTCTGGGGTTCGCCAATTCCATGATATGGGCCGGCGTATGGCCATTAGCATTAAATAATTTAGGTAAATTTCTAAAAGTAGGCGCATCTTTGTTGGTCATGGCATTATGTGGCAATGCCATAATGCCTATGATATATGGTTATTTTGCCGATACAGAAGGATTGCGGTTTGCCTATTGGGTACTTGTTCCTTGCTATATTTATCTTATCTTTTACGCTTTTTACGGATATAATATTAAGAGCTGGAAAAAATAAAGTCTATTATAAATGCACCTTAAAGAAAAGGAGCATTTATTTTTTTACTTTTTTTGTACTATCTCTTATGATAAGATCTGTTTTGACAAGTATTTCTTGGTGGTCTATTTTTTTCTGAAACTTATCTTCGATTTGTTGAATTAAGATTTTAGCTGCAATATTTCCCATATAGTATGCATTGTCATCAATGGTGGATATATTAGGCTCAATAATGGTTGAAATCGGATAATTACTAAATCCTATAATAGAAATATTTTCAGGGATTGAAATATTCAATTTTTTAAATAACTGGACCGCTGCTGATGCGGTATAATCATTGGCGCATACTATTCCGTCAATAGGATTTTTCAATTTTGAAAGCTTCTCAGCAGCAACTAATCCTTCTTGATAGGATAAATTATGCGTTTGGTATAATAATGCTTCTTCAAATTCCAAATCATTATCTACCAATGCCGCTTTATATCCTTCAAATCTTTTATTGAAGATATTTACATTTAGATTTCCAGATATATGAGCAATTCTTTTGCATCCTGTATTTATTAGGTGCTTAGTTGCATCGTATGATGCTTGATAATCATTGATACATACAATATTTGTATCTAGATTCTCAATAGGTCTATCGTATAGGACGAGAGGGATGTTGGATTTTATTACTTTCTTAAGGTGATCCACTTTTTGTGTTTCAAGGGAAGGACAAATAATAATTCCAGCTGCGAGTGACGTCTCTAGAAGTTTTAGGATTTCTTTTTCTTTTATATAAGAATCTTTGGACTGAAAAATAGTGATTTGATAGCCTAATTCAGAGGCATAATCTTCTATTCCACTAATTACTTTCGAGTGAAAATCTACATCAATTCTTGGAGCTACAACACCGATGGATTTAGTCTTCTTGCTTCTAAAGCTGGAAGCAATGGGATCTAATGAAAAACCTAACTCTTTGACTTTGTCATTGACTAATTTCTTGGTTGCCTCACTAATGCGAGGGTTGTTAGAGAGAACTCTCGAGATAGTCGAAGATGAAAGGTTTAGCTCTTTGGCTAAATCTTTAATTGTTAAACGTCTGGAGTCTGATTTTTTCATATAAAAGTTTATCTAAGCTAAGATAAATTAAAAATATAGGGAATCAAAAATATTGTATGAATAATAATTGTGCAAACAATTGCATTGGTTTTATATGGTATTGTTAATTATATAACTATATAAGTATTTTTTTATTGTGCAAATGTTTGCACAATAAAAAATAATATTTATCTTAGTGTTGTAAACTAATTTATTATAAACTTAAAATCAGAATTATGGTTTTAACTACTAACTACCTACCTAGAATTTTTAATTCTTGTCTAGCGAAAATAATATCGTTAATTATTTTTTCTTTTGTTTGCCTGAATTCTGGAGCGTTCGCGCAACAGAAAAGTATTAAAGGTAAAGTATTAGACGCGTCAACCTCTTTACCTATTGCTGGGGTAAGTGTAAAAGTTGCTGAGACAGCAAAAGCAAGTTCTACCGATCAGAATGGACAATTTGTTTTAAATGATGTTGTAGTAGGAAATACGATTAATGTATCATCCGTAGGTTATTCGGAGTATTCTTTTAAAGTCTCCAACCAAAACGAATATATCATTCGTCTTTCCTCTGAGCTAAATACCATAGAGGAAACCGTAGTGGTCGGTTATGGAACTCAAAAAAGACGAAATGTAACCGGCTCGATAGTGTCTGTTGGATCTCAGGAGATTGAAAAAACCTCTTTGCAAGATCCAATTTCTATTTTACAGGGGCGTGCTGCCGGGGTTCAGGTAACTTCTAACTCTGGTGCTCCTGGGGGTGAGATGACTATCCGTGTGAGAGGTAATTCATCCTTGAATTCTGGTAACAATCCTTTGTTTGTGGTCGATGGTATTCCAATTGAATCAGGTTCTGTTAGTTCTTTAAATGGAACGCAGAATTTTGGACTTAATCCTCTTGCTGATATAAACCCAAATGATATTGCTTCAATTGAAATTTTAAAAGATGCAGCATCTACAGCAATATATGGTTCAAGAGCAGCTAATGGTGTTGTTTTAATTACCACAAAAAGAGGTGCAGAGGGTAAACCGGAAATTCAGGTAAATGCAACTACAGGTGTAAGTTCTATAACACGCTTTTTAAGTGTCTTGAATGCTCGTCAATATAGAGAAGCTGTGCTTGAATCTTATGGTGCTCTTGCTGTGCCTGAAGAACCATATTACACGCTGATTGATTCACTAAGTCCAATGAACAATGGTGATGTGAACTGGCAAGATGAGTTAATGAGAACAGCTCGAGAAAATAAGGTTGATTTTTCTGTTCGTGGAGGAAATGAATCGAATAGATTCGCTTGGAGTTCTTCTTATCTTGATCAAGATGGGATAGTTATAAACTCTAATTTTAAAAGATTTACATCTAGAATTAATACTGATTTCAAACTCTCAGATAGAATCCGTGTGGGTCAAAGTGCTTCCTATACCAATGGGGTCAATAATAGAATTAATGCGGCAGGTACTGGCAACTTAAGTATCATTAGAAGTATGCTGGTTAGACCGCCTAATATGTCTATGTATTTACCAGATGGGTCTATAAATGGATATATGATTGGTCAAAGAAATCCTGTAGGTATGGCCTTGTATGCGACAAATCTTGGGAAAAGTAACAGGTTGATAGGAAGTCAGTATGCAGAGGTAGATATTGTTAAAGATCTTAAATTCCGTACTAATTTTAA